>JAGBDQ010000268.1 GCA_017937415.1 Oscillospiraceae bacterium | reverse complement strand
TGGGAGGTAGTGAGTTCCAGATGATACCCCTTCTGGGGATCGGTCACCGAGCCCCCCGCCAGAAAGGCCCCCCGGAAGAAGGCGGAGCGGCAGTGGTCCTCCTCCAAAATACCGAAGTTGATATGGTGAGCCACCGCGCCCCCGGGATCGTAGCCCAAAACGCTCCAGAGCTGGGCGAGCTTGTCCGGCGCGGTAACGGAAAACACCAGCTTGCCCCCCGTCCCCGGCTGGGGCAGGCGGTCAAAGGTGAGATGAAAGGCTTTTTTGAAGAGCCCAGGCAGCCGCTGGGCAAAGTCCTCCGACTCGGTGACGATCTTCACCTCAGAGGGATCAAAGCGGTTGGCGTAAAGGAGAACGCCATAACACTCCGCCAGGGCGCAGCATTTCCGGCTGATGGGCTGCCGGCACAGTTCGGCCTTGGCATCGCTGGAAAAGGACATATGACGTTCCCCCCTTTCTCAAAATACTTTCGTCTCCGCCCGCTCCTCGTAGACCTCCATGACCACCTCGCCCAGCCTCTCGGCCGAGTGGCGGGCGTAGATGGAGGTGCCGGAGAGCATGGGCCGCTCCACCACCCCCACCCCCATGGCTTCGATCTTCTCCCGGTCCACCAGGATGGGCTCGGCGTCCTCGGCCTTGTACCGCTGGACCCGGGCCGGATCCACCGGGGAGGAGTTGGCCACGCACAGGTCAATGAGCCCCGGCCCCGAGTGTTTCAGCAATGCGGCCACATGGTCGGAGAGTGTCATGCCCTCGGTCTCCCCGTCCTGGGTCATAATGTTGCCCACATACATTTTCAGGGCGTCGCTCTCACAGATGGCCTTCGCCACCCCGTCCACCAGCAGGTTGGGGATCACGCTGGTATAGAGGCTCCCCGGCCCAAGCACAATGAGATCGGCCTCCCGGATGGCCTCCAGGGCCGAGGGGGTGGCCTCCGGGCCTTCAGGGATCAGCCGCACCTTTTGAATGCGGCAGTCCTGGGCCTTCTTGAAGTCAGCGATGAGGGACTCCCCCACCACCGCCGTGCCGTTTTCAAAAGTGGCCTCCAGCTTCACGTCGGCGCTGGTCACCGGGAGCACCCGGCCCGAGATGGCCAGCACCTGGCTCATCTGGGCAACCGCCTCCTCAAAGGAATCGGAGATGCCGTTGAGGGCGGCCAGGATCAGGTTGCCGAAGGACTGGCCGGTGAGCCGCCCGGAGTCCTTGGGAAAGCGGTAAGCCAGCAGCTCCTGCATCACGGGCTCGGCGTTGGCCAGGGCCTCCATACAGTGGCGGATGTCCCCCGGCGGGGGCATCCCCAGGTCCTCCCGCAGCGCTCCCGAACCGCCGCCGTCGTCGGCCACGGTGACGATGGCGGTCAGGTTCTTGGTGCGGTTCTTCAGCCCCCGGAGCATGGTGGACAGGCCGGTCCCCCCGCCGATGGCCACCACCTTGGGCCCGTGCTCCCATCTGGAATTTCTCGTCATAGCCGTCACCTCGCCCTTGTCATATCCCGGTGGGTCTCGGAGGCCTCATAGCCCTTCTGCCGGATAAATTCCGTCAGCGCCCGGGCCACGGCCACCGAGCGGTGCTGTCCCCCGGTGCAGCCCACGGCAATCACCAGGGAGGCCTTGCCCTCCTCGGTGTACTGAGGCAGCAGGAAGGCGATGAGCTGCTCCAGATAGGTCATGAATTCCCCGCTCTGCCGGTTGGAAAACACAAAGTCGTAGACCGGCTTCTCCAGCCCCGTGTGCTCCTTCAGCTCAGGCACGTAGAAGGGGTTGGGCAGGAACCGCACGTCAAAGACCAGGTCGGCCTCGATGGGAATGCCGTACTTAAAGCCGAAGGAGACCACGTTGACGCTCATGGTCTTGCCCAGAGCGTCCTCCCCCTGGAAGATGCGGGTGATCTCCCCCCGGAGCTTGGCGCTGCTGAGATTGGTGGTGTCCACGATGTAGGTGGCCCGGGTCCGCACCGGGTCCAGCATGGTCCGCTCCCGCACGATGGTCTCGTCCAAAAGCTGTCCGCTCTGGGCCAGGGGGTGGGCCCGTCTGGTCTCCTTGTACCGCTTCACGATGGTCTCGGTGGCCGCCTCCACATAGAGGATGCGGTAGGCGCAGCTCATCTTCTCCAACTCGTCCAAAGCAGCAAAAAGACCGTCAAAGGTCTGTCCGCCCCGGATGTCGATGACCACCGCCGCCTTCTCGTACTTGGCCTGCCCCGCCATACACAGCTCGGCAAACCGGGGGATCAGGGCGGCGGGCATATTGTCCACCACGAAATAGCCAATGTCCTCCAAAATGGAGGCCACATTACTTTTTCCCGCCCCGGACAGCCCGGAGATAATGGTCAGTTCCATGTTCATCCACTCCTCAGTTCCTTCGTAAAGGTGTCGCCCCTTCACGTACCCAATAGCTTCACTTCGGGCTCCAGCACAACGCCGGTGCCCTCGTAGACCCGCTTCTTCACCTGCTCCATCAGCGCTAAAATGTCCGCGCAGGTGGCCCCGCCGCGGTTGATGATGAACCCGGCGTGCTTCTCCGACACCTGGGCGCCCCCCACAGTGAGGCCCTTGCAGCCGCACTGGTCGATAAGGGCGGCGGCGTAGACGGGGGTGCCGTCGGGCAGCGGTGCGGGCCGCTTGAAGGTGCTCCCCGCGCTGGGGTATTCCAGAGGCTGCTTGGTCTTCCGCTGGGCGGAAAGCTGGGCCATTTTTTCTTTGATAGCGGCGGGGTCGCCGGGCTCCAAAAGGAACACCGCCTCCAGGATCAGGCGCCGCCCATCCGAAAAAGCGCTGTGGCGGTATGCAAACTCACATTCCCGGTTGGAGACCACCTCAAAATGACCCTCGGGCCCCAAAACGTGTACCTGGTGGAGAACCTGGCAGATCTCTCCCCCGTAGGCTCCGGCGTTCATGGTGACCGCCCCGCCCACAGTTCCTGGAATACCCGCCGCCCACTCCAGGCCGGTGAGTCCGTGCTCCAGGGCCAGGTTGGCTGCTCGGGAGAGAAGCATCCCTCCACCCGCCATCAGTTCATTGGCGAAGACTTCCCCCTGGCAGGATGCCCCCGAGAGCTTCACCACGAAACCGTCATACCCGGCATCAGGCACCAGCAGGTTGGAACCATTCCCCAGGAAAAAGGGGACCACATTGCAGTGAAAGGCGGTCTCCACCACCGCCTTGATTTCCTCCCCCTTGGGCAGGGCCATCAGGGCGGCGGGCCCGCCCACCTTAAAGGAGGTATGCTTGCTCATGGGCTCGTTTTTCCGAAGCTCCAGTTCCGGGCATTTCTCCCGCAGTCGCTTTTCCAATCCCTCCAACAGTGTCATGGCGAACCCTCCTTCCTGTCAGTGTATGTGAAACGGGTAAGGGCGATTCATAAATCGCCCGCCCTTGCTTATTTCAATCCCTGCTTATAATGCTCCGCGCCGTCCAGCAGCTCCCCGGCGGAGGCCAGGGAGGCGTCAGTGATGTGGTCCCCGGAGGTAAGGCGGGCAAGCTCGGCCTGACGGCGGGAGCGGTCCAGAGGCTCTACCGCCGTAAAGGTCCGGCCATTCTGCTCCCCCTTCTCCACCGAGAAGTGGACGTCGGCCATGGCGGCGATCTGGGGCAGGTGGGT
>JAGBDQ010000267.1 GCA_017937415.1 Oscillospiraceae bacterium | reverse complement strand
GGGCATGATGCACGGCTATCTGGCCTTTGACAAGGATTGGAACCTGCTGACGCCTTTCCGCACCTGGCAGAACACTATCACCGGCCCTGCCGCGGCGGAGCTTACCGCCCTCTTTGGCTTCAACATCCCCCAGCGGTGGAGCGTTGCCCACCTCTATCAGGCGGTGCTGAACGGGGAGGAGCACGTGCCCCGGATCGCCCACATCACCACCCTGGCCGGGTATGTCCACTTCATGCTCACTGGGGTGAACGCTGTGGGCATCGGCGAGGCCAGCGGTATGTTCCCCGTGGACGGCGAAACCGGGACCTACCGTGCGGAGATGCTGGACAAGCTGGAGGCCCTGCTGGCCCCCAGGGGCTATCCCTGGCGGCTGCGGGAGCTTCTGCCCAAGGTGCTCCGGGCCGGGACCCTGGCCGGAGCGCTCACCAAGGAGGGCTCGTCCCTGCTGGGCGGACGGCTTCCCCCCGGTATCCCCTGCTGTCCCCCGGAGGGGGACGCGGGCACCGGCATGGTGGCCACCAACGCCGTGGCCCCCCGGACGGGGAACGTGTCGGCGGGCACCTCCATCTTCTCCATGGTGGTGCTGGAAAAGCCCCTTGCAAACGTACATGAGGAGATCGACCTGGTGGCCACCCCCACCGGGGCCCCGGTGGCCATGGTCCACTGCAACAACTGCACCAATGACATGAATGCCTGGGCTGGGATCCTGAAGGAGGCCGCCCGGCTCTTCGGGGCTTCCCCCGACACCGGGGAACTCTACACTAAGCTCTATGAAAAAAGCCTGGAGGGGGACCCGGACTGCGGCGGGGTGCTGGTCTATAACAATCTGGCCGGGGAGGGAGTCACCCGCCTGGACGAGGGGCGGCCCATGGTGCTCCGCCGGGCGGAGAGCCGCTTCACTTTGGCCAATTTTCTCCGGGCCCAGCTCTACTCCACCATGGCTACCCTGAAGATAGGCATGGACATTCTGGCCTCCGAGCAGGTGGCCATTGACTCCCTCACCGGGCACGGGGGGCTCTTTAAGACTCCTGTGGTGGGTCAGCGGTATCTGGCCGCCGCCTGCAACGCCCCGGTGACCTGCATGGAGACAGCGGGGGAGGGCGGACCGTATGGAATGGCCCTGCTGGCCCGGTACCTGTTTGACGGGGAGGAGCCGCTGGAAGATTTCTTGGAGAAGCAGGTGTTCCGGGGGGCGAAAAAGACCACCATTTCTCCCGCGGCGGAGGATGCGGCGGGCTTTCACGCCTATATGAAGCGGTACAAGGCCGGCTTGCAGGTGGAATGTGCCGCCATCGAGCATATTTGAGGAGGTCTTGCGATGAAGGGATATGAATTTTGGTTCGTGGTCGGCTCTCAGACCCTGTATGGCCCCGAGGTGCTGGATACGGTGGCCCGGCGGGCCGCGGAGATGGCGGAGGAGCTGAGCAAGGCTTTGCCCTATCCCGTGGTCTACAAGGTGACAGCCAAAAGCAATGATGAGATCGCCCAGGTGGTGAAGGAGGCGAATTTCGACGATTCCTGCGCCGGGATCATCACCTGGTGCCATACCTTCTCTCCCAGCAAAATGTGGATCAACGGACTTTCCGGGCTCCAAAAGCCCTGGTGCCACTTTGCCACCCAGTACAACCGGGAGATCCCCAATGAGGAGATCGACATGGACTTCATGAACCTGAACCAGGCCGCCCACGGCGACCGGGAGCACGGTTTC
>JAGBDQ010000266.1 GCA_017937415.1 Oscillospiraceae bacterium | reverse complement strand
GGCCTGGTATGCCTGTACTGCCATTAACTTTTCTTCTGCGCTATATCGTCTTATTTCCTTTCGTGACATGATAATAGCCCCCTTAGTGTAGTCTCGAATCTTTTTGTTTTTCGAGTGTCTACTCTAAGGGGACTATATCAACCTGTCCCCGGTGGGGGTATTTTTGTGCCCCCGGGAAGGACCCGTCTTCAGCCTTCTTTGTCAAAAATTTCCCCTTCCTCCTGGAAAAGTTTTGTAAACCTCCCTCCCCGCGGGGTTTCCGGGACCTTTTTGGAGTGGGTTACAGGTCTTTCACCATATTTTGATTGGCCAATAAAAAAATATCCCTATATATTGTGATTTTCCTCTTGCATTCCCCCTCTCTATGGTATATACTGTATTCACTGACGCGTTATGCGCAACCAAATTATGTAAATCAAATGCTGAGACGGCATAGAAACAGAGAGGGGAACTTACCTATGAAGATCATCAAGAGAAGCGGCCAGGAAGTTACTTTTGATGTAGAGAAGATCTACAACGCGGTGGCCAAGGCCAACGCCGCCACCACCGGTGCCCGGGAACTGACCCCCGGTCAGATCCGCACCATTTCCGATACCATCGAGTCTATGGCCGCCCAGATGAACCGCGCCCTCTCTGTGGAGGAGATCCAGGAGCTGGTGGAGACCGAGATCATGAAGGCGGGAGCCTATGAGACCGCCAAGCGGTACATCCGCTACCGCTACACCCGCACCCTGGTCCGCCAGTCCAACACCACCGACGAGCAGATCCTGACCCTCATCGAGTCCAACAACGAGGAGGTCATGCAGGAGAACTCCAACAAGGACCCCAAGGTCAACGCCGTCCAGCGGGACTACATGGCCGGAGAGGTCTCCAAAGACCTGACCCGCCGCGTGCTCCTGCCCCAGGATATTGTGGAGGCCCATCAGCAGGGCATCATCCACTTCCACGACATGGACTACTTTGCCCAGCATATGCACAACTGCGACCTGGTGAACTTAGAGGACATGCTCCAGAACGGCACGGTCATTTCGGGCACCATGATCGAGAAGCCCCACTCCTTCTCCACCGCCTGCAACATCGCCACCCAGATCATCGCCCAGGTGGCCTCCAACCAGTACGGCGGCCAGTCCATCAGTCTCACCCACCTGGCCCCCTTCGTGGACATCTCCCGGCAGAAGATCCGCCGGGACGTGATCGACGAGTGCAAGCTGCTGGGCCATGACGTCACGGACGAAGCTGCCATCTCTCAGGTGGTGGAAAGCCGCCTCCGTGAGGAGATCTGCCGGGGGGTCCAGACCATCCAGTATCAGGTGGTCACATTGATGACCACCAACGGACAAGCCCCCTTCATCACGGTCTTTATGTACCTCAACGAGGCCAAGAACGAGCAGGAGAAAAAGGACCTGGCCATGATCATCGAGGAGACCCTGCTCCAGCGGATCAAGGGCGTGAAGAACGAGGCCGGCGTGTACATCACCCCCGCCTTCCCCAAGCTCATCTACGTGCTGGAGGAGGACAACGTGCGGGAGGGCACCGAGTATTGGGACTTGACCAAGCTGGCCGCCAAGTGCACCGCCAAGCGGATGGTCCCCGACTACATCAGCGAGAAGATCATGCTCCGGGACAAGGGCGACTGCTACACCTGCATGGGCTGCCGCTCCTTCCTCACCCCTGACCGCTTTACCGAGGCGGGCGTGGGCAACGTGGCCAACGCCAAGAACTATGTTCCCGGCAAGAAGAAGTATTATGGCCGCTTCAATCAGGGCGTGTGCACCATCAACTTAGTGGACGTGGCCCTCTCTTCCGGGAAGGATATGGAGAAGTTCTGGGAGATCTTTGACGAGCGGCTGGAGCTCTGCCACAAGGCCCTCATGTGCCGCCACAACCGTCTCAAGGGCACCCTCTCGGACGCCGCCCCCATCCTCTGGCAGGACGGGGCCCTGGCCCGGCTGGAGAAGGGTGAGCCCATCGACAAACTCCTCTTCAACGGCTACTCCACCATCTCCCTGGGCTACGCCGGCCTTTACGAGTGCGTCAAGTACATGACCGGCGTGAGCCACACCGAGCCCGAGGTGGGCACCCCCTTCGGCCTGGAGGTCATGCAGCACATGAACGACGCCTGCGCCAAGTGGAAGGCCGAGAGCAACATCGACTTCTCCCTCTATGGCACCCCCCTGGAGTCCACCACCTACCGGTTCGCCAAGTGCCTCCAGAAGCGCTTCGGCATCATCGAGGGGGTCACCGACAAGAGCTACATCACCAACTCCTACCACATCCACGTCACCGAGGAGATCGACGCCTTCTCCAAGCTGGCCTTTGAGTCCAAGTTCCAGAAGCTCTCCCCCGGCGGCGCCATCAGCTACGTGGAGGTCCCCAATATGCAGGACAACCTCCCCGCCGTGCTGAGCCTGATGCAGTTCATCTACGACAACATCATGTACGCCGAGCTGAACACCACGAGCGACTACTGCCAGGTCTGCGGCTACGACGGCGAGATCCAGATCGTGGAGGACGACGGCAAGCTGGTGT
>JAGBDQ010000265.1 GCA_017937415.1 Oscillospiraceae bacterium | reverse complement strand
GCGCTGAAGGCCCTGGCCAAAGAGACGGGCCAAGAGCCTGTACATTAAAACAGGAGGAAAACAATTATGGATAAAGCTCAGAGAAAGGCCATGATCGAGGAGTGGAAGAACCGGAGCCCCGAGATGGGGGTCATCGCCCTTCGCTGTAAGGAGACTGGGGAGTCCTTTTTGGGGGCATCCAAGAATATTCCGGCCGAGTTCAACGGCCTTCGGGTCAAGCTGTCCAGCGGGACCTATCCCAACAAGAAGCTGAGCGCCTTATGGAAGCAGTACGGGGAGGAAGGGTTTGAGTTTCTGGTGCTGGAGCGGGTGGAATGTGAGGACCCCACCAAGGACTATACCGCCAAGCTGGAGGAGCTGCGGGAGAAGTATCTGGCGGCCGATGGGAAGGCGGAGAAGATCTGGAAGTGAGGGAGCCCCTGGGCTGCCGGGGCAGTCGTTTGGCGAAGCCAAATGACGTTCCCCAAGATCTGACTTGCGCTGCGAAGCCATTGCGGCGGAAGGACTGCGCTTAATAGTTGACAAAAAGAACCCGGCGGGTGGTGGTCGTTTTCCAACCGGTTTGGTATCCTCGAGGGGAAAGGAGGCAAGCGCCATGACATTGGGAGAACGGATCCAGAGCCTGCGGAAGGACGCCGGTCTTTCCCAGGAGGAGCTGGGAGAAAAGTTAGGGGTGGCCCGGCAGTCGGTGAGCAAGTGGGAGTCGGACACCACCATTCCGGAACTGGATAAACTCATCGCCATGAGCAAGCTGTTTCATATTTCGGTGGGCGCTCTGCTGGGGCTGGAGGAGAGCGAAGGGGCCGACCGGGAACTTACCGACCGGGAGTTGGCGGCCTTAGAGGAGATCGCCCGGAAGCTGGCCCAGACCAAGGCGGGGGAGGAAACGCCGGAGGAGCCGCCGAAAAAGAGACGGTGGCCCAAGGTGTTGGCGGCCCTGGCGGTGCTGGTGGCCGGGGTGGCCCTTATGAACCGCATTAGCAGCCTGGAAAACCAGCTTGGAAACCTGCAGTACAACGTGTCCAACATTCAGAATACGGTGTCCCGGGAGATCGGCTCCATCAGTTCCCAGGTGCGGAATATTCTGGAGGAGCAGAACAGTGTCATCGCCGGGAAAAATTATGAGGTTGCTGGCATGGACTTTTTGGAAAATACCGTCACCTTCGTCCTCACCACCACCCCCCGGGAGTACAAGGAAGGAATGAAGGCGGTGTTCTCCGCTGTGGGCCTCGATTTTGAGGCGGTGGAGGTCCCCGGCGTGTTGGGGGCGGGGCAGACCTTTACGGCAGAGCTCACCTGCCCCCTCACCGATGACATCACCCTGTCGGTGGGGTTTGTGACTGATGGAGCCGTTGTGACCCAGCAGTTGGGACGGGAGACCTATCTGCTCTCCCAGACACAGACGGATGTAATGGGCAATTTGGCCTGGAGCGTCGGAGGGACGGAGGATGGGGTCATACTGCACTCCCTGGACGCTGATATTTGGCAGACCAGCGGCGGTTCGTATAAGACCCGGGAGGGCTGGCAGGAGATCACGATAGCCAGCGGGGCCCTGCGGCTCTGGGTTAACGATGAGCTTTACTGGAGCCAGGAGTTTGGGGACCCAGTCCAGTTGTTTACAGGCACGGGGATCCAGATCCCCACCGAGGAGTTGGAGCTGAAGGTAGGAGAAAGGGTCATTCTGTCCTGCCTCTACACCGACACCGCCGGGCGGGAGAAAGAGACCTTTGTGGACGGGTTCCGGGTCAACAAGGTTGGGAAACCGGAAACGCTGGCCCCCTATGATGAGGACTGGGAGAATAACTACCCCTGGGAGAAACAGGAGTGAATAAGTAAGGGACCCTTTCCGTTTCGGAAAGGGTCCCTTCGTTCAGTGCTCCTTGTGGAAAACCTTTTGTGCCGGGGGTTCGGTCCCGGCAATGACGGGGTTTGCCTTTTTGT
>JAGBDQ010000264.1 GCA_017937415.1 Oscillospiraceae bacterium | reverse complement strand
TAAGCGGTATCATAGTAACAGGTTTATCTGCCATAGTGTTGTATAGATACCTCTAATGATAGGGTAATAAAAACCACCTGGGCCAATTATGGTTCAGGTGGTTTTATCAGGAAATTAATCACATCTCATGAAACACCGGCTTCATACCCTCGAAGGTACAGAACCGCTTAAAGCCCAGGCTCTTGAGAAGCTCCTGCCCCTCCCGGATGTAGGCGCCCAGGTGTTCGGGCCTGTGGGAGTCGCTGCCGACGGTGAGGATCTCGCCCCCCAGGTCCCGGTAGAGCTCCAGAATGGCCCGGGAGGTAAAACGGCACAGCTCTAAATAGAGGGAGCAGAGTAAACCGTACTTTTGCGCTTTTTGCCGATTTGTGATATACTGTTTCCGCTGCCCTCCCCATACTGGCAACAGGAAGGGGGTGTACATCATGGCAAATGTCGTCGCCTTTTTGGTGGCGGTCGGAGCAGCTGTAGTTAGCCACTACATCTGCAAGTGGCTTGACCGTCACGGCAAGGGACAGTAAGCACAAAAGAACCCCCTGGGGAGTAGCCGCTCTCCAGGGGGTCGCTTTTTGTGTACACATGGCAATTAGGTTGTCGTCGCCTTTAGCCACCTATAGTGTAGCATATCTTTGCAGATTTTACAACAGCTTTTTATTATTTTCATAAAATTGCTTGATTGTCCCTTACAGGGCATGAAATACCGGCCTCATACCCTCAAAGGTACAGAACCGCTTGAAGCCCAGACCCTTGAGAAGCGACTGCCCTTCCTGAATATAAGCGCCCAGGTGCTGGGGCTTGTGGGAGTCGCTGCCGATGGTGAGGATCTCGCCCCCCAGGTCCCGGTAGAGCTCCAAAATGGCCCGGGAGGGGGTGGAGTCGCTGAGGCCGTAACGGTGGAAGGAGGTGTTGAGCTCGATGCCCTTGCCATTTTGGATGGCATTGCGCAGGATCTCGGCCACCATGGGCTTCACCTTCTCAAAGGGGTAGACTCCCTGCTCGTCATAGCGGACGATGAGGTCCAAATGCCCTAAAACGCTGTAGTCCTGATAGGTCTTTGTCAGGTCCAGCAGCTCCTGGTAGTACCGCTCGTTGTACTCCTGCTGGGTCCGGCCCTCCTGGAACTCCTGGGTCCAGAACTCCTTGTCCTCCACCTGGTGGACCGAGAGGATCACAAAGTCCAGAGGGTACTTTTGGAAGAGGGCATGGAATTGGGGAACGGTGTGGACCTGGACCCCGAACTCCAGGCCGGTTTTCAGGGTGATCCTGTTCCCGTACCGCTCCCGCAGCTCCCGGATGGCCGCGAGGTACTTGGGGTAGTCCACATTGGCCAAGGGCTGGCCGTCCCGCCAGGCGATCTCGGCGCCCGAGTCCCAGTCCAACTTGACGCCGTAGTCTACGTGGTCGGTAAAGCAGAGCTCCTTAAGGCCCAGGCCAATGGCGTCCTGTACCACCTGCTCTATGGGGTATTCCGAATCGTCGCTGAAGGCGGTATGCACATGATAGTCACACAGCATCAGCGTTCCTCCTTTGCCTGCTCCGGCTCCCTGTGGGAGAGCCGGGCCTTTTTATGGGTGTACCACACCCAGTTGAAGCAGTTGCCCAAAATCAGAATGTTTCCTAAAAGGTAAAGCCATACCAGCAAAATGACCACCGAGGCCAAGGACCCGTACACCAGGGAGTACCGGGAGGACAGGCCGATGAAGTAGGAGAAGATGACCGAGGCGGCCACCAGGGCCACCGAGGCTAAAAAGGCCCCAAAAATAACGGGAGGGCGGGGCTTCTCCCGGGGGGCGGTGGCCCGGTAGAGGAGCATCACGAAGACCATCACCAGGCAGAACAGGAGGACAAAGCGCATCCACTGCCACTGCCAGGGAAGGGTGACATGGGCCAGCCGGGGAAAGCGGTGAATAAACTCCTCCAGCAGGTGGAAAAACCAGTTGCCCGTGAGCACCACCACCAGAGAGAGGTAGATGGTCAGCAGGAACAGCACTGAGAAGGCCACGCTGGCCACGATCTGCCACAGCCCGGTGTAGCTTTTCCGGCCATAGATCTCGTCCATAATGTTCATCAGGGCCCGGATGGCCGCTGAGGCGGGGAACAGGGTCATAATGATGCCGCCGATCAGTAGGGTATTGGATTGATTATCGGTCACGTAGCGCACATACTCGGTGAGCACGGTGAGAGCGGCCTCCGGGATAATGATGGAGGCATTTTCCAAAATGGAGACCACGTCCAGATGGAGGGTGCCGATGATGGCGTTGAGACAGATGAGGACGGGAAAGAAGGAAAGAATAAGGAAGTAGGCCAGCTCGGCCGCAGCCCGTCCGCCGTTTTTTTCAAAATAGACGCCTGCCACATCTAAAATAAACCGGACGGGGCCTAATCTGGATCGTTTCGGCATGGAGGTCCTCCTTTCCTTTACAGAGCCGTGTCACGCTCCGCAAGCTTCTGGTCGCCGCCTTGCTTTCCCGACGACTCGGGCTGGTAGGCAGTCTTTGACTGCCGGGACAGTCGTTTCCCTGAAAAGGGAATGACGTCCCTATGGGGCTGAGGGTCGTCATTCAGCCTTTGGCTGAACGACCGACCCTGGCGTTTCACAGCTTCGCCGTGAAGCGCCCCATTCGCGCTTCTTGTAAAACAAAACCGCCTGCACCGCAGGCGGTTCATTTTGTCCTGTTCAGGACTCAGGCCAGCTTGTTCAGCTTCAGAGTCATGCTGCTCTTCTTGTGAGCGGCATTGTTCCGATGCAGGATCCCGTGGCCCACGGCCTTGTCCACGGCCTTGACCGCCACAGTGTAAGCGCCCTCGGCCTCGCTGCGGTTGCCTTCCGCCACTGCGGCCTCGAACTTCTTAATGTCGGTCTTGAGCGCGGAGCGCGCGGCCTTGTTCTGCAAAGCCTTGGCCTTGTTCACCAGAACACGCTTCTTGGCAGACTTAATGTTCGGCAAACCAAACACCTCCTCCGAAT
>JAGBDQ010000263.1 GCA_017937415.1 Oscillospiraceae bacterium | reverse complement strand
TGGGCAATGATGGCTAAAATGGCCTGCTGCCGTTCGCTTTTCATCCCTGTGTCCTCCCTGTCAGTTTATCGTGGATCACGCTGTAAAAGCTCCGGTCGGTGAGCCGGATGAGCCGGACCTTGTTCCGGGACCGGCGCAGCTCCACCCGGTCCCCCTGCTTCAGATGGAAGGCCTTGCCCCCGTCCACCGACAGGTAGACCGCCTTTTTTGAGTGCTCGTCGGGCAGGACGGTGACCATCCGGCTCCCGTCCAGCACCAAGGAGCGGGCGTAGAGGGCGTGGGGACAGATGGGGGTCACGGTGATATTTTCGGCGGTGGGCTCCACGATAGGGCCGCCCGCCGACATGGAGTAGGCGGTGGAGCCGGTGGGGGTGCCGATGACCACCCCGTCGCCGGGAAAGCTGCTCATCAATATCCCGTCGGCCAGCACCTCTAAGTCGATGACCCGGGCCACAGCCCCCTTGGTGAGCACGGCGTCGTTGAGGGCGGTATCCCGGTGAATGATCTTCCCCTCCCGGCGGACCGCCACATCCAGGAGCATACGCTTTTCCTCCCGGTAGTCCCCCTTGGGAAGGCGGGCCAGGAGGGAGAGCTCACCGGGCTCCAGCTCGGCCATAAAGCCCATGCTGCCCAGGTTGACCCCCAGGACCGGAATGTTCCCGTGGGCCAGGGCATCCTTGGCGGCGTGGAGGATGGTACCGTCCCCGCCGAAGCAGATGAGCAGATCGGCGTTCCGGAAGGCCTCCTGGGCCGAGAGGAGCTTCATGTCGCCCGGAAGGGTCAGCCGGTCGTCCCCCCCGAAGGGGAGGGTGAGGGCAGTGTCACACCCGGCCTCCCGAAGCACCCGCTGGGCGGTGCGGACGGCGGTGAGCTCCTTATCCAGATAGGGGTTGGGGCTGAGGACGATCTTCATAGGCGAGCACTCCTTTTTGGGGCAGTGAAAAATAGATAGGGCATTTGTCTTGCCCAGGGGCAGGGGCCGATTCGTGGGGAAGCATTCTTGATGCACAATGGCTTGTTGTCCTTTGTAGGGGAGGGGCTTCTCGTCTTCGACTCGGTCAAATCGGTGGACGCGTGCCACCGGCACGCACCGACCCTCCCATTGGATTCCTCCCCAGGCTGTTCTAACGAAGAAAAATGGCCTTCGGGCCTTACTTCGTAACGGCCCTCGGCTCGGGGGCGGCCCCGCCGCCAACGCCGCAAGGCTTCTGTGCCCAGGCGCTTCCAATCGGGCAGCAGAGCTTGATGGGGTTTGCTGTTTGCAGCGGCAGCGGCTTTTCTTGGGGGCCCCGGGGGCCTATTCTTTTCACGAAAAGATGGCCCCCGGGAAGAAACAGAAAATAAAAGAATTATCTCTTATCAGAATACCCTACCAGATAATCCGTGGACACCCCGAAAAAATCTGCCATGCGGATCAGAGTAGACACCACGGGTTCCCGCTCGCCGGCCTCATACCGCTGGTAAGTCCGGCTGGTTATCCCCATTTCCGCGGCGGCCGCAGCCTGGGACAATTTTTTCTCTTCCCGCAAAAGCAAAATTCTTTCCGAAAAAGTGGCCATTTTTTAATCTCCCTCTTGACACGGCTGGAGCAGCATTACAGACCGGTCAAAATCAGGCGTCCAGGGCCGAATGAGATTCCTCCACCAGAGCGGACAGGTCAGGGATAAAATCGGAATTTTCGGCGGCCGAGAGCCAGCCCAGATATTCGATGTTGCCCTCGGGGCCCCGGATGGGGGAAAAGGTGAGGCCCAGAAGGGAAAACCCGGCGGCGCTCACATGATCCAGGAAGTGCTCCAGCACCTCCAGATGGACCGCCTTGTCCCGGACCACCCCCTTCTTTCCCACCTTATCCTTCCCCGCCTCGAACTGGGGCTTGATCAGGCACACTCCCTGTCCGCTCTCCTTCATCAGGGCCCGGAGGGGCGGCAGGATCAGGTTCAGGGAGATAAAGGACACGTCCACACTGAAAAAGTCCAGCTCATCGGGGATCTGCTCGTGAGTGAGGTAGCGGGCGTTGGTCCGCTCCAAGACGGCAACACGTTCATCGCTCCGCAGCTTCCAGGCCAGCTGGCCGTAGCCCACATCCACGGCATAGACCTTGGAGGCTCCATTTTGAAGCATACAGTCGGTAAACCCTCCGGTGGAGGCCCCGATGTCGGCGCAGGTCTTACCCTCCAAGGTGATGGGCCAGAGTGCCATGGCCTTCTCCAGCTTGAGGCCTCCCCGGCTCACATAACGAAGGCCATCCCCCCGAAGCTCGATGGGGGCCTCCTCCTCCGTGGGGGAACCGGCCTTGTCCACCTTCTGGCCCTTGACATAGACTTCCCCCGCCATAATGAGGGCCTGGGCCTTCTGCCGGGACTCCACAAGGCCCCGCTCAACCAGAAGTACGTCCAGCCGCTTTTTCACGGCAGACCACCTCCTTCACCTGCCGGGCAATGCTCTGAGCATCCAAATCGTTCATGCGTCGAAGCTGGTCCACTGTCCCCTGGGGCGGGACCTTATTGCCCAGATTCCTCAAAATGATATGTCTTGTCGGGATCCCACTGAGGGCCAGGGCGGCGGCCACCCGCTGCCCCACGCAGTTGGGGGCCATGACCTCCTCATAAAACCACAGGGCTCCGGTTTTCTCTACCGATCCCAAAAGCAGCTCGGTGGGCAAAGGCGTAATGGTATTCAGCTTGACCACCTCCGCCGAAACGCCTTCCTGCTCCAGCAGCACGGCGGCCTCCAAAAGGGCGTTGACCTGGGTGCCATAGCCCGCCAGGGTCACATCGGTTCCGGTACGGAGGAGGGTAGCGGGCTCTCCATCCCAGCTCTCCTGGTAGGCCCCCTCTCCCCCTCTGGGGTAACGGATGGCCACGGGGCCTTTGATCTGATGTACCGAAACGTACAACATTTTCTCCAGTTCCGCGTAGTTTGCGGGGCAGAGCACGGTCATCCCCGGAATGGTGTCCAGAAAGCCCACGTCGAATACCCCGTGATGGGTCTCCCCGTCCTCCCCCACCAGACCGGCCCGGTCCACGCAAAAGACCACGTGGAGGTTCTGAAGGGCCACGTCATGGATCAGCATATCGTATCCGCGCTGGAGGAAGGTGGAATAGACGGCGAACACCGGGATCATGCCCTGCTTGGCCATGCCGGCGCACATGGTGACGGCGTGGCCCTCGGCGATACCCACATCAAAAAAGCGGTCGGGAAATTCCCTGGCAAAATCGGTGAGCCCAGTACCCGGCTGCATGGCGGCGGTGACGGCGCAGATCCGCTTCTCCTTCCGGGCCTGGACGCAGAGGAAATCGCCGAAGGCGGAAGAAAAGTTCATTCCGCCCCCGGACAGGGCCTTCCCGGTGCTCGGGTCGAAGGGGCCCACCCCGTGGAACCGGTCGGGCTCGGCCTCGGCGGGAGGGTACCCCTTCCCCTTCACGGTGCGGACATGAAGAAGTACGGGACCCTCCAGGTCCCTGGCGTATTTCATCAGCCGGGTGAGGCCCTTCACATCGTGGCCGTCCACCGGGCCCAGGTAGGTAAAGCCCATGTCCTCAAAGAGAGAGCAGGGCAGAAGGGTCTCCTTGATGGCGGTCTTGACCCGGTGTGTCACCCGGTAGAGCCCCCGGCCCAGGGAGAAGGACTGCATCACCTTGCGGTAGCCTTTCTTGAAGCTGAGGTACTGGGGCTTGAGCCGCTGGCGGGCCAGATGCTCGGCCACCCCGCCCACGCTCTGGGTGATGGACATACCGTTGTCGTTGAGGACGACCAGCATGGGCTCCCCGCTGTCCCCGGCGTCACTGAGGCCCTCGTAGGCAAGGCCGCCGGTGAGGGCGCCGTCCCCCAGAAGGGCCACCACCTTGTAGTCCTTATGCTGAAGGGTGCGGGCCCGGGCCATGCCCACCGCCACCGACACGGCGTTGGAGGCGTGGCCGGCGATGAAAGCGTCACAGATGCTCTCCCCCGGCTTGGGGAACCCTGAGATCCCGCCGAAGGTCCGGAGGGTATCCATGGCTCCGTCCCGGCCGGTGAGGAGCTTATGGCAGTAGCACTGATGCCCCACGTCAAAGACAATGCGGTCCCGCTGGGGGGTGAACACCCGGTGAAGGGCCACGGTAAGCTCCACCGCCCCCTGGTTGGAGGCCAGATGGCCCCCCTGGCGGGCGGTGAGTTCTACCAGACGCTCCCGAAGGCGGCCGCAAAGGGCCTCAGCCTCAGTGTCGGTTATGAGATGAAGATTTTCAGGAATAGAAAGCAAAGGGAGAGCCCCTCCTTCTGTATCGGGTTATTGCACCAGCCACACGCCGCCCCAGCCCACGGCGATCCCCAGGAGGGCTCCCATGAGCACCTGGAGGGGGGTGTGGCCGATGAGCTCCTTCAGGGCCTTTTCAAACTCCACCGGCTTGCCCTCGTCCCAATGCTCCATCATGTAGTTGAGGATGATGGCCTGTTTGCCGGTCTCCCGGCGGACATTGGCGGCGTCGTACATCACCACCACGGCCATAACGGCGGCCACGGCGAAAAGCGGGGTGGACAGGCCGTAGAGATACCCCACCGAGGCGGCGGTGGCACAGACGGCCGCTGAGTGGGAGGAGGGCATACCGCCGCTGGAGAGAATGTGCTTCCAATCCCAGCGGCCCTCCACCACCCGCGTCACAAACAGCTTGATGATCTGAGCCATGGCCCAGGCGATGATGGCGGTATTCAGGATCAGATTGCCGGTGAGAAAATCCACCACATTTTTCACGGCGGTCCTCAGCTTTCCCGGGCAACCATGGCGTCGGCCAGGTCCTTGAGGAACTGGGTATCTCCCTTCCAGGAGGCACGGTCCAGGGCCAGCTTGGCCTTGCGGGTGTATTCGCTCACCAGCTTCTCGCACTCCTCCACCCCCAGGAGGGAGGCGAAGGTGCTCTTGCCCATGGCGGCGTCGGCGCCGATGTTCTTGCCCAGGGCGTCGGCGGTGGAGATCACGTCCAGAATGTCGTCCCGGATCTGGAAGGCCAGGCCCAGGTCAGTGGCATAGTCCCGGGCGGCGGCGATGTACTGCTCCTCCAGCTCCCCCACCTTACCGGCGGCGGTGACTCCCATGATGCAGGCCGCCCGGAGAAGGGCCCCGGTCTTGGTGTCGTTGATGGCGGTGAGCTCGGCCACAGTGTGGGTCTTGCCGTCCTCCAGGGTGTCCCGGTACTGGCCCAGGCACATGCCCTCGGGGCCTACGGCGTCGGCCAGGAGCCTGCCCGCCCGGGCCCGGGTGTCCGCGTCCAGGGGGGCGCTGAGGACGGCCTGGAAGGCGGCTGCCTGGAGGGCGTCCCCCGCCAGCACGGCCACGGTCTCCCCGTACACCTTGTGGTTGGTGGGCTTCCCCCGGCGCAGGTCGCTGTTGTCCATGCAGG
>JAGBDQ010000262.1 GCA_017937415.1 Oscillospiraceae bacterium | reverse complement strand
TCAAACTCCCGCACATCCGTCCCGTTGAGGAGCACCCGCCCCTGGGTGGGGTCCAGCAGACCGCAGAATAGCTTTACAAGAGTGGTCTTGCCTGCCCCGTTCAGGCCCACCACGGCCACCTTCTCTACGGGATGGAGGGTGAGAGAAATGTTTTTGATGGTGTCCTCCTTGGCCTCCGGGTAGCGGTAGGACACGTTCTCCAGAGTGAGCTCACAGCCGCCCGACAGGTCGGGGAGGGGTGCGCCCCCTTCAAACCGGAAAGGCTCAGGCCAGTCCAAAAATTCCCGAATCACCGAGATGGACTGGCTTTCGGTATGGAGGGTATTGAACTGCTTCAAGATCCCGATGATCCAGCCCGAAAAGCCGCTGAAAGCGGAAAAGTAGAGGAGAAATTCCGCAGCCGAGAGCCCTCCCGCCAGGGTCATCCGAATGAGGTAAAAATAGGCGATGCCGTTCCGGGCAAAGGCAAAGACCACATCGGCCAGATTCCCCAAAAATAGGACTTTTGCTCGCCGAAGCCAAAGATTCTCATACAGAGTCATGGTTTTCTCATAAATATCCATCAGCCAGGCCGCCAAGCCGAAAATGCGGATATCCTTGGCTGTCTTCTGACTTTTGGAGACTCGCTCTATATAATAGATCCGGTTGGAAAGCTTCTCCCTTTCCTCCTTGTGGCGGGTATCCCAGCCTGCAGTCCAGTTGGTGATAAAAAAGCTGATTAAACTGGTAACAAGCACCACTGCCAACAAGACTGGCTCCAGATGGGACAGAAGAACCAGATACATCACAAAGCCCGCCACATTCTGAAGAATGTCGGAGAGGGTACGCCAGATATGCTCACTGGGTGCCCAGTTGCTGTTCGTGGCCTGACGGCTTTCCGCCATGACCTCCTTGAATTTGGTATCCATCAGGTTTGGGTAAGAGGTCATGCACATCTTTCTGTTGATAAGCTCAATTATTTTGGTGCGTACCACAATGGGGCCTACCTGATCGCGGGCCTGGGTAAAGGCCTGCAGTCCCAGCAGGAGGAACAGGGCCACCGAGAAAAAGAGGATGGTCCCCAGCAGCTCCTCCAGAGGAGCCAATGCCTCCACCTTCCCCAGCACGGTAGGAGCGATGAAGAGCTGGACCAGGTTGAGGGCCACAGCGATGGCCGGAATGAGCAGGGCAAAGCCCAGCACGGACTTGTCGTGCTTCCAAGCCAGCGAGATCATCCAGCCAGTGGTCTGGAACTCGTTGTACTTTGGCTTCTTCTTTTTTTCTTTGTCGTTCATAGGGTTCACCTTCCTTGTGAGCATACTCTACCATAAAAATCCGTCCCCGGGGAATTCCGGGGACGAATCGTTCAATATCGGGGACGAAACGTAAAAATCACTCTTGTGGAATTAAGATTTCGGTGGTGAAGGCCCCCTCCTCGCTGTTGCGGCTGAGATAGCCCTCCAGCCGCTCCACGATGGCGTCAATGCGGACCAGGCCGAAGCCGTGGCCCTCCCCCTTGGAGGTGCGGAACCCCTTGCCCGCCTTATTGAGCTTGCCCCCGGCGGTGAAGTTGGTGAAGGAGATGTAGAGCTGGGTGCCCTTCATGTCCATATAGACCCGGATGAGCCGCTGGTTCTCGGGGAGCTTCATGCTGGCCTCGATGGCGTTGTCAAAGAGGTTGCCGATGATGCAGCACAGGTCCAGCTCGGACATCTTCAGCTGTACCGGGATGTGGGCGTCCACCTTCACGGGGATGTTCCTGGCCTTGGCCAGGGAGATCTTGCTGTTGAGAATGGCGTCTGCCATGGAGTTGCCCGTCTTCACCACCGTGTCCACCGTGTTCAGGTCCACGTCCAGCATATCCAGATACTTCTTGATGGCCTCCAGGTCCCCCTGGGCGGCGTAGGCCTTCATGGTCTGGATGTGGTTTCGGTAATCGTGCCGCCAGCCCCGGGTCTGGCGGTACATATTCTCCACTTCCCTGTAGTGGGTCTCGATCAACTCCCGCTGATAGGCCGCCAGGCGCTTGTCCACCTGTTTGGAAAAGAAGCTCATAGTCTCACTCCCGGTCAATGATGGCCCGGTTCAGGGTCTCGAACCCACCCCGGGGCAGCGGCAGAATGGTGCCATCGGTGAGGGTCACCTGGGTCTTTGTGACCCGGCGGACCTTGTCCAGATTGACGAGCAGGGACCGGCCCACCCGACAGAACCGAGCGTCCAGCTCCCGCTCAAACTCCCCCAGGGTCCGCTTGACGGTATACTCTTCCCCGGCAAAGAGGGTCACATAGTTCTGCCGGACCTCCAGGTAACGCAGCTCCCGGAAGGGGATGCGGACCATCTCCCCGGAAAGCTCCAGGTTCAGGTGCCGCTCGCTCTCCCCCTTTTTCACCAGGGCCCGGTCCAGCACCGTGAAGAGCTTATCCTTATCCACCGGCTTCATGAGATAGTGGAGGGCGGCCACCTCGTAGCCCTCGGCGATATAGTCCGAGTAGCCGGTGACAAAGATGATCTGCACCGTCTCGTTCTCCCGGCGGATCTGCCGGGCCATGGTGACCCCGTCCATCTTTCCCATCTCGATATCCAGCAGGAGGATGTCAAAGTCCTTGTCCTCAGCGTAATGAAACAGAAACGCCTCAGCCGAAGGGAAGGTCTCCAGGCGAACAGAAAGCTCCCGTGCCCCGGCCCAGGTCCTGGTCAATTCGGTCATTAACGTAATGGCGGCGGGGTCGTCGTCGCAGATGGCAATGCGGCAGGGCATGGTGCTTCCTCCTCTCCGGTGGTTTTGTGCACAAATCAGTTCACTTTG
>JAGBDQ010000261.1 GCA_017937415.1 Oscillospiraceae bacterium | reverse complement strand
TCCGACATATTCGGTCTCGTTCCCTGTGAAAGTATACAGGTCAGCATAAAACGCTCCCATCTCCCAATAGAGGATCAACAGTTCCGGAAAACTGTCCTTATCCATATCGTAGAGAATATAATATCCCTCCCAGGAGGTATTTCCCGTCCGGGCATCCCGGGCTTTTTCCCGAAACTCTTTCTTCTCCAAAAGGGCTATATACTCTTTCTGCCAAGATTCCAACACCCAATCCACGGCGGGAACTTCAAGCAGTTGGGGTGCGGGCTCGGGCGTGGGCTCTATCGTTGGGTTTGGCGTTTCCGTGGGCATTGGAGTCTCCTGTGGGGTCCCGGCGCAGCCGGACAGAAGGGCCAACAAGAGAAGCAGAAGGATACATTTTTTCATCTGCTGCCCTCCTCTCCCTCTACATACAAAAGTATCTTTTGTATGTTTTCTATATCTATCAACTCCAAAGGTTGCGCATTTGGAACAAGGTCTGAGGCTTTCGTAGGTACACCGGCAGGGCTCGGCTCATCGGCATCATCCCATGGAATTATCTCACACTCGATAAGATCTTCTTGCTTAAAAACATTATCCAGCAGGGTAAACTTTCGCCAGCCGTAACTGGTCCCTCCCGGCCCATAAAGGACCAGCTCGGTCAAAAAGGCAGCTTCTCCAGGACAGATAAAGATATAGGGACCATTTCTGCCGGCGCAAAAAGAATCAAGGAATCGTATCTCGTGGTCGGAGTATGCGTACAGGTCAATATAATATCTTCCAAATTCCCAGAAGCAAATCGCCAGTTCGGGGATTTTGTCACCGTCTACATCGTAAAGGCCGTAATATTCTTCTACGGAACTATAATCTCTTTCCGCTTCCCGGGCAGCCGTCCGACTTTTTCGGTTTTCGGGCTGGAGAAATTCAATATACGCCTCCTGCCAGGGCTCCAGGCTTTTTGCCCTGACAGGACGCCAGACAGCATCTTCGGTAAAAAAGACATCCTCCAGCCAGGCGTCAAACTCCGCCTGGGTGACCTCTGTGCCGCCGATGGCGTAATAGCCGGAATAGCTGCCGTCCTCGTTCTGCTCGCCCCAGTCGGTATTGGCCAACAGTTCCTCAGTAAAGGTGCCATTGGAAAAGTGAAGCCTGTAATAATACGATGTAGCCGCCCCACCTGAGCCCAAGTAAAGTCCATCAGTCTGAAGAGACTTAAACCAACGGAAGGGTATGTATACGGCGTAAAACCGCTCCCCTTCCCGGTGGATCAGCAGATGCCAGCCGTTAAAGCTGTTCATAACAAGAACCAAATCGAGCTCCTCTCCCACTACCGGGGCGAGGGAGAAGGACATGGCCAGATAACGGCTGGGGGGAAGGCCTGATTCAGGGTCGTAGGCTTCATAAATATCCCGGAAAAAGACCTCCTCGGTGGGGGTGACCCCTTCCGCCTCGGTGGACAGGGGGGCTGCCAGCATGGGGACCTCATTATTCAGGACAGGAAAGAACCCCCGGAGGGCTTCCCATTCCTCATTGGACAGCTCCCCCTCGTAGGAGGAAAGGTCCAATAGAGAAATGGGGACCTCGGCATAGATTTCCGGGTCGGTATCTGTCGGTGTTGGCTCGGAGGTAGGGGTGGGCTCGGGCGTAAGCGTCACCTCCGGGGCAAGGGGTGTTCGGTGACCCTCCGGCCCGACCGGGAGCTGGAGCTCTCCCCCATGGAGGGGAACGTATTTGTGAAACTGCTCCCCCGCGACCAGCTGCTCCCCGCCCTGGGGCGAAGCAAGGGATTTTTGCAGACAGCGGGGCTCATCTGCCCGCCGGTCGAGCGGGAGGAGCTTGCCGCCCTGCTGGCCCGGGCGGGAGTGAACCGGGTGACCCGGCCCGGGGCCATGTCCGCCTCCTTCCCCGGGGAGGCCCACGATGGGGAGTACCCCCTCCGGCGGTACACCCGGGTGGTGGATGTGGAAATTTGAACGGAAGGAGGCCAAAAGATGAAAAAATATATGTTTCTG
>JAGBDQ010000260.1 GCA_017937415.1 Oscillospiraceae bacterium | reverse complement strand
CCCTTCTGGGCCAGAACGTGAACTCCTACGGCAAGGACCTGGGCCTCGACATGGACTTTGCCGACCTGCTTGCCCAGATCAACGACATTCCCGGGGACTTTCTCATCCGCTTTATGACCTCCCACCCCAAGGACGCCTCCCAGAAGCTCTTTGAGACCATGGCCCGGTGCAAAAAAATCGCCCCGGTGTTCCACCTTCCTGTGCAGGCGGGGAACGACCGGGTGCTGAAGGCCATGAACCGGGTCTATGACCGGGAAACCTATCTGGACAAGGTGAGAAGGCTCCGGGAGCAGGTGCCCGATGTGGTCATCACCAGCGACATCATCGTGGGCTTTCCCGGGGAGACCACCGAGGAATTTGAGGACACCCTCTCCCTCATTGAGGAGGTGGAGTACGACGCTCTCTTTACTTTCATCTACTCCCCCCGGGAGGGCACGCCGGGGGCCAAGATGCCCGATCCCATGCCCATGAGCGAGAAGAAGGCCAACTTCCAGCGGCTGGTGGATGCCCAGAACGCCATCTCGGCCAAAAAGCACGCCGCCTACATCGGCAAGACCCTCCGCTGTCTCATTGACGGGGTCTGCGAGGATGAGGGTTTCGCGCTCACCGCCCGGACGCCGGGGAACCGGCTGGTGCGGGTGAAGGAGGGCGGCGAGGACCTGATCGGGACCTTCCAAAATGTGACCGTCACGGGGGCCAACACCTGGTCCCTGTGGGGGGAGCTGGCTTAAGATGGACTTTATATGCTATCTCCTTCTGCCCCATGTTGTGATAGGGGCCCTTTTAGGTGTGGGAGAACGGCTGATCACCAAGGCCTTCCCGCGGTTTGACTGGGCCCTGCCGGTCATAGCGCTGGCGGGCTGGATCACTATGCTGGTGGTAGGGTCTCAGAATAACCCCGGCGGACAAGGAATAACATTTGTGTTCTTTGGTTGTCCGGCCCTCATCTTTTGGGGGACTGGTCTGGGGATAGGCTGGAGCAGTACGGCAAAGAAGTAATATGAACTAACTGTTTGTTCTGCTGCCAATGTAGGATAATTTTGGAGGACCTCTTTTGGCCCTAAAGTAGTCCCCCTAAATCTCAGCCCTTGCCTTTGGGCAAAAAGAATGGCTCCCATAAATCAAACAAGATGGCCCCTGGGAAAGAAAAATAAAAAATATAGCAATATAGCAAACGATTTTATGTTTACATAGAGAAAGAAGGTCCTCCCTATGCCCGAAGGCACCCCCATGATGCTGCAATACAACAAGATCAAGGCCGACCACCCGGACTGCATCCTGTTCTTCCGGCTGGGGGACTTCTACGAGATGTTCAACGAGGACGCTAAGACCGCCTCCCGGGAGCTGGAACTGACCCTCACCAGCCGGGACCGGGCCCTTCCCCCCGAGGAGCGCACCCCCATGTGCGGCGTGCCCTACCACGCCGCCGAGGCCTACATTGCCCGGCTCATCGGCAAGGGCTACAAGGTGGCCATCTGCGAGCAGATGGAGGACCCGGCCCTGGCCAAGGGCCTGGTGGACCGGGACATCATCCGCATCGTCACCCCCGGCACGGTCATTGAGGAGGCCATGCTGGAGGAGGGGAAAAACAACTACCTCTGCGCCCTGTGCCTGGAGGGGGAGACCACCGGGCTCTGCTTTGCCGACCTTTCTACCGGGGAGGTCTCCTGCACCGGCTTTTCCGGCAAGGACTGGCGGGAGCACGTGGAGAACGAGCTGGGCCGCTGGAGCCCCCGGGAGGCCCTTCTCTCCCCCAATGCCTGGGAGGACGAGGAACTTCGGGATTTCCTCCGCGCCCGGCTGGACTGCGCCTTAGAGGAGCCCCACGAATACTTTGACCCCAACCGGGCGGCCAAGGCCGCTTCGGCCCAGTTCGGCTCCACCGCCGCTGACCTGCCCGCCGGGCCGGTGACCTTGGCGGCGGGAGCGCTGTGTACCTATCTGAAGGAGACCCAGAAGACCGACCTTTCCCATCTCTCGGTGGTGAACTACTATACCACCGGAGAGTTTATGGAGCTGGACCTCACCGCCCGGCGGAACTTAGAGCTCACCGCCACCCTCCGGGGAGGGGACAAGCGGGGGAGCCTTCTCTGGGTGCTGGACAAGACCTGCACCCCCATGGGCCACCGGCTCATCCGCGCCTGGATCGAAAAGCCCCTTCTCTCCCCGGTGCAGATCGGCAAGCGCCAGGGGGCGGTGAGCGACTTAGCGGGGGATTCCGTGGCGGCCCAGGAGCTTGCCCGGGAGCTGAAGGAGGTCACAGACTTAGAGCGGCTCATCGGCCGGGTGGTCTACGGTACCGCCGGAGGCCGGGACATGGTGGCCCTCTCCCGGGGCCTTGGGAAGCTGCCCACCCTGCGGCTTCTCCTCTCCCCCTTCTCCTCCGCTCTGCTGGGGGTGCTGCGGGAGAATCTGGACGATTTGAGCGAACTACGTTCCCATATTGACGCCGCCTTTGTGGACAAGCCCCCCTTCTCCGTGCGGGAGGGCGGCTTCATCCGGGAGGGCTACAACGCCGAGGTGGACCGGCTCCGGGGCATCCTCACCGGAGGCCGGGACATGGTGGCCTCCCTGGAGGCCCAGGAGAAGGAGAAAACCGGCATCCAGCGGCTGAAGGTAGGGTTTAACAAGGTTTTTGGGTATTATATCGAGGTGAGCAAGGCCAACACGGTGCCCATCCCGGACAACTACATCCGCAAGCAGACCTTGGTGAACTGCGAGCGGTACATCACCCCCGAGCTCAAGGACATGGAGCACACCATCCTCACCGCCCAGGATCAGGTGGTGGCCTTAGAGTACCAGCTCTTCACCCAGCTCCGCCAGGAGGCGGCGGCCCTGGTGGGGGAGATCCAGCGCTCCGCCGCCGCCGTGGGCCAGGTGGACGTGCTCTGCTCCTTCGCCCGGGTGGCGGTGGAGAACGGCTACTGCCTGCCCCAGGTGGACCTCAGCGATGCCATCGAGATCACCGAGGGGCGGCATCCCGTGGTGGAGAAGGCCGCGAAAAACACCCTCTTTGTGCCCAACGACGCCCACCTGGACAACGGGGAGAACATGGTCTCCATCATCACGGGCCCCAACATGGCGGGCAAGTCCACCTACATGCGCCAGGTGGCCCTTATCGTCCTCATGGCCCAGATGGGCTCCTTCGTCCCGGCCAAGGCCGCCCGCATCGGCATCGTGGACCGGGTGTTCACCCGCATCGGGGCCAGCGACGACCTCTCCGCCGGCCAGTCCACCTTTATGGTGGAGATGACCGAGGTGGCCGAGCTGCTGAAAAACGCCACCGGCAAGAGCCTCCTTATCCTGGACGAGAT
>JAGBDQ010000259.1 GCA_017937415.1 Oscillospiraceae bacterium | reverse complement strand
GGCCCCGGGTCATGAGCATAGCCTTGGTGTTGTCCCCCAGGCCCAGACCGTCGCTGACGCCGGCCGAGAGGGCGATCACGTTCTTGAGGGCGGCCCCCAGCTCCACCCCCACCACATCATCGGTGGTATAGACCCGGAAATAGGGGTTCATAAAGAGGTCCTGAGTCAGTTCGGCGGCCGCCTTGTCCTTGGAAGCCGCCACCACGGCAGTGGGGATCCGGCGGCCCACCTCCTCGGCGTGGGAGGGACCGGACAGGGCCACCACCGGATGTCTGGGCAGCTCCTCCTCAATGACCTGGGTCAGAATAAGAGCGGTATCCTTCTCAATGCCCTTGGACACCGAGATCACCGCAGCGCCCGGCTCTAAAAGGTCCCTGGCCTGCCGGGCGGTGGAACGCACCGCGAAGGACGGGGTGGCAATGACCACCGCCCGACAGCCCTTCACGCAGTTCAAATCATCGGTGAGCTCCAGTGACGGGGGCAGCGGGACTCCCTTGAGCTGGGGGTTTTCCCGGCTTTGGGACATTTCCCGGCATTTTTCTGTCCGGCGGCACCAGAGCGTTACCCTGTGGCCATTTTCCGTCAACACCAGGGCCAGGGCGGTGCCCCACCCCCCCGAGCCAAGGACGGTGATGTTCATTTTGAGTCCCCTTTCTTATGGAAGGACAGCTTGTTTTCGGTTCCGGTGAGCAGCCGCTTGATGTTGGCTCGGTGCATCCAAAGGACCAGCACACCCAGAAAAGTGGCGATGGCCATGATGATGGGATCGTGGGTCACAAAGAGCCAGGTGCCCACAGGGAAGGCGGCGGCGGCAAAGACCGAGCCCAGGGATACGTACCGGGTAAGGGCGGTGAGAATGAGGAAGCCGCCCCAGACCAACAGGGCCAGCCGCCAGTCCAGCATGAGGGCGATGGTGCCCCCGGACAGGATGCCCTTGCCTCCCTTGAAGCCGAACATACAGGGGAACATATGGCCCAGCAGGCAGAACATGGCGGCTTCATACTTACCGTAGAGCTCCAGCCCCGGCCAACTGACAAAGTGGAAGGCCTGCACCCCCAGCCACACAGCCAAGACCGCCTTGCCCACGTCAATGGCGATGAGGGCAAGAGTCCATGGCCCGCCGAAGGTCCGCAGAAAGTTGGTGAGCCCCGCGTTTCCGCTGCCGTGGGTGCGGATGTCGTCGCGAAGGATATATTTGGAGATGATGACCGCCCCGTTGGAACAGCCCAAAAAGTAGGCGCCCACCGCGGTCACCAGAAGGGCCAGAACGGCCCCCATTGTGGTCCCTGTGCCCCATGGACTTGGAATGAGTGGCATATTGAATCCTCCCCAATCTTCCCTGAAGTAGGATGGTCCTCTATGGAAACAAATTGGTCTTCCACAGAAAATCTGGTCCTCTATTAAAGTTCTTTCTGCCTACTCTTTCTTTCAAGAAAGAGTAGGTCAGTCGCCCTTTTGCCGGATGGTGATCTTCACCGGCGTCCCCTGAAGGCCGAAGGTGGCCCGGATCTGGTTCTCAATATACCGCTGGTAAGAGAAATGGAACAGGTCGGCCCGGTTGCAGAACACCACGAAGTGAGGGGGCTTAATGCCCACCTGGGTCATATAGTAGACCTTGAGCCGTCTTCCCTTGTCGGTGGGGGGCTGGACCCGGGCTGTGGCGTCGGCCAGGACCTCGTTGAGCATACCGGTGGTGATGCGCATGGCGGCCTGATCGGCTACGTCGTTGATGGCGTCAAAGAGCCGGTCCACCCGGGAGCCTGTGAGGGCGGAGAGGAACAGAATGGGGGCGTAGGACATATAGGCAAGGTCCCGGCGGATGTCCTGGCACATTTTGTCCATGGTCTTGTCGTCCTTCTCCACGATGTCCCACTTGTTCACCACGATGATGCAGGCCTTCCCCGCCTCGTGGGCCAGACCGGCCACCTTGGTGTCCTGCTCAGTGACCCCCTCGGTGCCGTCAATGAGGATGAGGCACACGTCGCACCGCTCAATGGCCATAGTGGCCCGGAGGACCGAGAACTTCTCCACCCGGTCATCCACCCGGCTCTTGCGGCGCATACCGGCGGTGTCGATAAAGAGGTACTTCCCTTTTTCGTTTTCAAAGTAATTGTCCACCGCGTCCCGGGTGGTGCCCGCCATGTCCGAGACAATGACCCGCTCCTCCCCCAGGATCCGGTTCACCAGGGAGGACTTACCCACATTGGGCTTGCCGATGATGGCTACCTTAATAACGTCATCATCCTCTTCCTCAGCGTCGGTGTCGGGGAAATATTTGACGCACTCCTCCAGCAGGTCGCCGGTACCGTGGCCGTGGACGGCGGAGACCGGGATAGGGTCCCCCAGACCCAGGTTATAGAACTCGTAGATCTCCGGGTCGGTGGGGCCGGTCTTGTCCATCTTGTTCACCGCCAGCACCACCGGCTTGCCCGACTTCAGGAGCATGGCCCCCACCTCCTGGTCTGAGGCGGTGAGCCCGGTCTGAATGTCGCAAACAAAGATGATGACCGTGGCGTTCTGAATGGCGATCTCGGCCTGCTGGCGCATGAAGAGCAGGATCTCGCTGTCAGTGCCCGGCTCGATGCCGCCGGTGTCCACTAAGTCGAACTTCCGCCCCGCCCACTCGCAGGGGGCATACAGCCGGTCCCGAGTGACCCCGGGGGTGTCCTCCACGATGGAGAGCCGCTGCCCGGTGAGTTTATTGAAAAGCATGGACTTGCCCACGTTGGGCCGCCCTACAATGGCAACCAAAGGTCTGGACATCCAAACCACTTCCTCTCTTGCGGTCATAGTAATACCAATTATACCTTATTATGCCACAAAAATGAAAAAAAGTCAAAGGAAAACCGGAAGCTCAGCTTCCGGTTTTCAAATGGTCCGGATTCAGTTGTTGGGGTCGTAGGGCTTATCCGACTCGATGAACATGCCCTGCTCCAGAGTCCAGCCCACGTTGAAGCCCAGGTTTTCGCCCAGGTCGCGGATCTTGAAGTAGTTGGCGCCGCCGATCTTATAGACCGCAAGGTCAACCTTCTCACCGTTGATATAGACATCGTTGTTCCCCACGATGGCTTCCGTGCCGCTCTGGGCCGCTCCGGCCAGCTCAGTGCCCAGGGGCTTGTAGGGCTGTCCGGTGACGATTATCACCGCCTGCTTCTGGGTGTCAAAGTCCACGCTGAACTGTCCCTTGGTGCCGTTGAGAAGCATAGCCACGTCCCGGAGCAGGAAGTAGTTGGCGCCGCCGATCTTGTAAGCGGTAGGCACCTTGGAGACCCCGTCCACCTTCAGAGCATCGTTGGTAGGGTCGGCCATGATAGGGGCGGGGACGGGCTGGGGCCCGGCGCTGTTGTAGTGGACGGTGACACGATCCAAATAGTTGGGCTCCTCAATGGCAATGGCCTTCCATTGCGCCTCCGTGCCGGCATAGTAGACATCCGTCATGCTGCCCCCGAAGATGCCCCCCCAATGCTGGTGACGCTGGTGGGGATGGTGATGTTGGTCAGGGTATAGGAGGTGGCATAGTGTCCAATGCTGACGACACCCTCCGGGATGGTCATACTGGTCATCCCCGTGCAGCCGGCGAAGGCATAATTCCCTATGGTGGTGACGCTGGAGGGGAGTGTCACGCTCTTCAGGCTGGTACAGCCGTAAAAGGCCCAGGAGTCAATGGTGGTGACACTGTCGGGGATGGTCACGCTTTGCAGGTTGGTGCAGTTTCGGAACGCCCAATTACCGATCTGGGTGACATGGTCGGGGATCACAAAGCTGGTCAGGTCGGTCCGGTCCTGAAATGTCCCGTCCGCGATGGTGGTCATGCCGGCGGGGATGGCGGCACTCTGCTTCAGGCTGGTGCAGCCGGTGAAGGCCGAACCGTCAACGCTGGTGACGCTGTCGGGAAGGTCTGCCTGCTTCAGGTTTTTACAGTCGGCGAACGCCAATTTCCCGATGGTCGTCACGCCGTCGGGGATGGTAATGCTCTCCAGACCGGTGCAGTTCCAGAAGGCCTGATCCTCAATGGTTTTCACGGTGTCGGGAATGGTCACGTTCTTCAGGCTGGTGCAGCCTGTAAACATGCTGAAGCCAATGCTGGTGACGCCCCGTTCAATGGTCACGCTCTCCAGGTCGGTACATTCGTAAAACGCCGCCTCCATGCTGGTGACGCCGCTGGGGACGGTCACGCTGGTCAGGCCGCTCTGGGCGAAGGCCAGATCCTCAAGGGTGGTAACGCTGCTTGGGATGGTAACGCTTTTCAGGCTGGTGCAGCCCATGAACGCCGAATTCCCGATGGTGGTCACGCTGTTGGGGATCTTCACGCTCTTCAGGTTGGCACAGCCGTTGAACGCGCCACCCTCGATACTGGTCATGCCGTTGGGAAGTGTCACATTGGTCAAACCGGTGCAGCCGGTAAGATATACTTCGGTCACACTGTCAGGAAGGGTAATATCGGTCAGGTCGGGATAGTTCTTAAGATCCACCCAGGTCACCCCGTCCGGAACGGTCACGCTGGCAGGGCAGGAAAATCCCGTACGCACGCGCAGACGCACGTCATAGCCGCCGGATACGCCCTCGGGAAAGGCCTGTATCAGAAACACGCCATCATAGTAAGCAAGCTGATCCGTGGAGCTGTGATAGTTCGGCGCCATGTCCCATTCTTTCCAGGTGGCGTCGAAAAAGATCCACCCGCCGTCCGCCAGGGCCGCGTTCCAGGCGTGTAATATGCCGCTGCCCTGTGCCTTGCCGGCAATATAGGCCGTGGGGATGCCCGCGATGGTACACATGAACTGGCACATGAGCGCATAACCCTCGCATCTGGCATGCCTTCGGATGTAGACCTGGAGGGGGTCGGCATAGGCGTCCACCTTCGAAAGGTACCCCTCTTCGTCTATTCCGTCGATCAGGATGCCGTACTCCACATTTTGAGACACCCATTCGAAGATGGCTTTCACCTTCTGGGTATCGGTGGTCTTGCCGGCGGTAAGGCTGTCGGTGAGGTCCACCATCTCCTGGAATACGCTTTCCAGGCTTTGCTCATAGGGCCATGTCTCCTCTTTGTGGTCAAAGTCCGTGAAGCGGGTCATAAGGGGGTCAGTCTGCCTCACAGTGGCGGGATAGGCCGGGCGCTGGAGGGTGGCGGGCAGAAGGGAGAGCATCTCATGCCCGGGCATATCGCTCACATCGACCTTGGCGGCGGACGCCGGGGCGGCCAGGGACAGGGCCATCACCATGGCCAGGAAAAGGGACAGCAGCTTCTTTCTCATGGTCGTATCCTCCCGATCCTGTTTCTTTCGGCAGAAAATCCGTGGTCAAATCT
>JAGBDQ010000258.1 GCA_017937415.1 Oscillospiraceae bacterium | reverse complement strand
TGCGGCCCTGGTGGAGGATGATGCCGCCGATGAGCTGCACCCGGTAGGGCCGCAGGCCCAGCACCCGGTCGGCCGCCTCCCGGCAGGTGGCGAAGGCCTCGGGCAGAATGTCGTCCAGGGTCTCCCCGTTTTGAAGCCGCTCCTTGAACTCCGGGGTCTTGGCCTGGAGCTGGGCGTCGGTGAGGTGCCGGTACTCCTCCTCCAGGGCCTCGATCTTCTGGACAATGGGCTCCAGCCGCTTGACCTCCTTCTCGGAGGTGGTGCCGAAAATTTTCTTCAGAATATTCATACTCCGTGTTCCTTTCGTACTGCGGAATTTTTACTGTCTCAAATTGCCAACAGTTTCCAATGTGTTACCATCTGGTAAGTATATCACACATCCGTGTAATAAAAAAGTAGAAATTGTGAATTTGAAGTAAAATCCCCGGGGAAGTTCTTCCGCCGTCAGGCCGCCGGGAGCCGCTGTCCCGTTCTTCGTCTCCGTTCTCTGGCAGTCTCCGCCTTGAACCCCGGTTTTTTCTGTGGTAAAATGGACACAGAACCACAAAACAAGACGATGGCAGGAGTGGACCGCTATGCGCACCGAAAAAGAAATGTTTGCTCTGTTTGACCGGATCTCCGCCCAGGACCCCCGGATCCGCGTTATGACCCTGGAGGGCAGCAGGGTCAACCCAAATGTAACGCCGGACGTTTGGCAGGACTATGACCTCACCTTCCTGGTGACCGACGTGGAGAGCTTTACCAAAGACGACAGCTGGCTCTCCCTCTTCGGCGACCTGGTTTTTATGCAGAAGCCCGAGGCCATGGACCTCTTTCCCCCGGACTTCCCGGCGGGCTGGTTCTCCTACCTGATGCTCTTTGCCGACGGGGTGAAGATCGACCTCACCCTGGTCCCGGTCACCGACGTCCGGACCTACTTCGCCCAGGACCCCCTCATCCGGGTGCTGCTGGATAAGGACGGCATCTGTCCGCCCCACCCCGACCCTACGGACGCCCCCTTCTGGGTACAGAAGCCCTCCGAGGCCTTTATCCGGGACTGCTCCAACGAGTTTTTCCTCTCCGCCACTTATGCCCACAGGGCCCTTCTCCGGGAGGAATTTCTCTTTGTCACCTGGACCTTTGAAAACCGCCTTCACCCTGAGCTTCTGCGTATGCTGGGGTATCTGGCGGGGGGCCGGGCCGAGTTCCCGGTAAACACGGGAAAGCACGACCGCTGGATCTTCCGCTATCTCACAGAAGCGGAGGGCGCGGCCCTGCGGGAAACCTACCGCCTGGACAGTCTGGAGGGACAGCGTCTGGCCCTCTCGGCCGCCATGGAGCTCTTCGCCCGGGCCATGGGGGAGGTATGCGCCGCCCTTGGCTTCAACTGCCCCAAAGATCCCCAAATCATCCGGGACCATCTGGCCCACCTGCCCCGTCAGAAATAAACACCTGCCCAAAGATTCCCCTATCCCACACGGAAGGAAGGTCCTCCCATGGCAAAACAAGCAAAGCTCCCCACCCTTCCCCTCACCATCCACGGCTACGACACCGACGGTCAGGGAGTGGCCCGCCTTCCTGACGGCATGACCTGTTTTGTCTCCGGCGCTCTGAAGGGAGAGACCTGTCTGGTCCAGCTGGACAAGGTGGGCCGGACCTGCGCCTGGGGTCATACCGTCAAAGTGGAGGTCCCCTCCCCCGCCCGTCTGGTGCCAGACTGTCCATATTATGTAAACTGCGGGGGATGTGCCACCCGGCACATGACCTACGGGGAAGAGCTGGAATTCAAGCGGCAGAAGGTGGAGGACTGTCTCCGGCGGATCGGGGGCTGCGATACCCCTGTTTCTGTTATATACGGAGCAGATAATACCCAGCGTTATCGAAATAAAGTCCAATTCCCCATTTCAGGAAACGCTATCGGGTTTTATGTAAACCGCACGCACACCGTCACCGATGTGGAGGACTGCCTCCTCCAGCCCCTCCCCGCCGCTCGGCTCCGGGACGCCCTGAAAAATTTTATGTCAACCTATCAAATACCTGCCTATGACGAAAAGACCGGCGGCGGGCTCCTCCGGCACCTCTACGTCCGCACCAACCGGAAGGGGGAAAGCCTGTGTTGCGTGCTGGTCAATGGTAAAGCCCTCCCCCATGAAGAAGAACTGGTGGCCGCCCTCCGCGCCGCCGAGCCGGACCTGAAAGGCATTGTCCTGGGCATCAACGAAAAGAAGAACAACGTGATTTTGGGAGACTCCTACCGCACCCTCTGGGGAGAGGACTTCCTCATGGACGAGATGTGCGGCCTCAGCTTCAAGCTGTCGGTGCCCTCCTTCTACCAGGTGAACACCCCCCAGGCCGAAAAGCTCTACGGCCTGGCCCTGGACTTTGCCGCCCTCACCGGGGAGGAGACTGGGGTGGACCTCTACTGCGGCATCGGCACCATCACCCTGTGCCTGGCCAAACGGGTCAAACGGGTCATCGGAGCCGAAATCGTCCCCGAGGCCATTGAGGACGCCTGGGAAAACGCCGCCCGAAATGGTTTACATAATGCAGAGTTTTTCTGCGGGGACGCCGCCGATATTGCCGCCAAGCTGGCTTCTGACGGGGTCCGTCCCGACCTCATCACGGTGGACCCGCCCCGGAAAGGGCTCAGTGAGGATGTAGTCCGCTCCATCGCTCAAATGGCCCCGGCCCGGGTGGTCTATGTCTCCTGCGATCCGGCCACCCTGGCCCGGGATGTGAAGCGGTTCTCTGAAC
>JAGBDQ010000257.1 GCA_017937415.1 Oscillospiraceae bacterium | reverse complement strand
TGGCAGGTGGAGAAGATCTCCTCCAGACTGGCCTTTTCCACCCCCAATTCGGCGGCCTTTTCATCCGAGAGGAAGGGGTCATAGACCAGGACCTTCAGCTCATAGGCCTTGAGCCCCTGGATCACCAGCTTGCCGATCATGCCGGCCCCGATGACCCCCACCTTGGCGCCGTAGTTCCCCGCCATGGACATGGAGTAGCCCCGCAGAGCCTTGAAGCTCTCGGCCGAGCGGCTCCGGCGGCAGGAGAGGAAAAAGCCCTTGTTGGCCAGCACGATCTGGGCCACGGTGTACTCGGCCACCGGGATGGCGTTGGCCCCCCAGGCCGAGAAGATCTTGACCCCCGCGTCCATGAAAGGCTCGGCAAATGCCTTTACTGTCCCTGCCCCGTAAAACACCGCCTCCAGGGAGGGCAGGTAGGTCCTGATCTCCTCTACGGTGAACGGGGGCATGCCCCATGTGGTGAAGATGTACCTGGTGTCCCTGAACTCCTCTGGCCGGGCCAGCACATCCGCCTTGGTGAAGGTGGTCTCCCCCAGCCCGGCCTCGGCGGCCAGGGCCTTCCGGGCGGCCTCGTCATAGACCCGCTTGGTCATCTCGATCCCGGGGATAAAAAACTCGTTGAGAAAAATGGCTTTCATGGCGCTTTCTCCTCCTTTTTGGATTTGTTTTTTCGGTTTTGGTGCGCTTTCCATACCGTTTCAAACCACAGGTCCCGGTCCGGGATGGGCTTGACCGGCTCCGCTGTGAGGGTGATGGCCTGCCCTTTCTTTTGGAGCACCACCACCCGGTCCCGGCCCTCCTCCCGTTCCGGGAGAGGATCCCGGTCCATAAAGTCCCCGCCCCGGAGCACAAAGGACGAGCCCCGGGAGCCGTAGGTCCTGGCGGTGTAGGCCATGGCCCCGGCCACCGCCTGGCCCATGAACAGGGAGTCGTAATTTTTGAACAGCCGGGGAAGCTCGGCGGGTGTTTTCCAGCGGTTGTCCCGCTCGAAGGTGGATACATCCCCGGTCAGGTCTGCCAAAGACCGCTCCATGGCCTCCAGGTCCCGGAGAAAGCCAAAATCCCGGCTCATTCTCTCCCGGCAGCGACGCTCCTGTTCCCCCAGGGTGGAGCGATCTCCATGGGTGGCCTCCGTCAGGCCCTCCGCCCAAGCAAGAGCCTCCCGGGCCAGGGTCTCAAAATGCGCTGAGGGCGTCCGGTCCCCCTGCTCCGCAATGTGTTGGGCGGCGCGCATACTGCCCACCTGGCAGGAGTTGAGGGCGGTGCCGCCGGGGCGGAACACCCCTAAAGTGCCCGCCGCCTCCCCCACGGCGTAAAGGCCGGGGACGGTGGTCTGCCAGCGCTCGTCCACCCGCACGCCTCCGTTGTTGTGCTGGGCGCACACCGCGATCTCCAACGGCTCCCGGGTGATGTGGATGCCGTGGTCGGCGTAGAGGGAGATGGCCCCCGGGTTCATCCGCCGCAGCCGCTCAATGGGCAGGGGCACCAGTGCGTCGGAATTTTTCAGGTAAGTATAGGCTTCCTGGTCCAGCGCCCCGAAGCCATTCTCCAGGCCGGAGGGCTCCCGGGTAAAGTCCAGGTACACCTTCCGCCCCAGCACCACGCTCTCCCGGTAGACCAGAAGGTCTACGAAGGAAGAGCCATTGAGCTTCCGCACGTCAAAGGGCCACTGGTAGCCCTTGCGGAAGATGTTGTCCAGCATCTCCCCGGGGGAAGAGAACTGCTCCAGCAGGAATTCCCGCTCCACCCCCTGGCTGTCCACCGAGATATACCGGGGGAGCACCTGCTGGTAGGTCCCCGACAGGTTCCAGCGGAATTTGGTGGAGGCAAGGCCGAACTGCCATTCGGCCAGATTGGCGAACTCCGCTCCCGCCTCCAGAGCCAGGGCGGAGGAGCCGGTCTGGGAAGGGGGATAGACGCTGTGGGCGTAAAGCCCCGCCGGGCCGCCGGTGGCCAGGACCACATAGGGGCTCCGGATGGCCACAAAGGAGGCCTTATTGGTCTCCCTTCGGTCCAGGCAGAGGACCCCGGCCACCCCCTCCCCGTCAGTGAGGAGGCGGACCGCCTGAAGGCCGTCCAGAATGGGGATACCCTTATCCATAACCGACCTTTCCAGCACCTCGGTCATCCGCTTGGAGGTGTAGGGGCCGATGGAGGTCCCCCGGGCACATGGGTCGTGGTCGGTCTTGT
>JAGBDQ010000256.1 GCA_017937415.1 Oscillospiraceae bacterium | reverse complement strand
GTCGACACCATTGACCAAGACCTTGCGGCGGTATTTTGGACACCAGACCACATGATATTTGCAGGAGTACACCACATTATGATTGCTTTTATATTCCATGAAAACATTATACTGCTCAACGGAAACTAATGCAACCCTGTAGTGCCAAATACGGGGGAATAAGGTGTGGCTTATATCCCCATGCCTAAAGGCAGCGGCTTTACGCCACATTTGGTAAATATAAACCACATTTTCAAGGGGTGGCCCATAGTTGATCCGGTTATCTGTGTTTACCGCTGAATGCAGTATATTACAGGCGACGGAAAAGAGCAAGTTAACGACACAGAAATTTTTGATCTTCAAATTTCTGTGTCGTTAAAATGGTTATTTGAATGTTTGGATTTGGCATTCCTGTTCTTATATATGGTGAGTACGCCGGTTTGCAGGTATGTACCAAATTTACCTCAGTCTTTTTCTCTAACTCCATCATCCCAAAGCAGAACCGCTCCCACCATTCCAACGTTGTCAGTGACGGGTCGCCGTCACTGACAACATTGACAGCGAAAACCCTTACACTCTATAGGCTCATTACTAACTATTTTTGCGGATTTACGCAATTTTAGTCAATGGCGTTGACCGCTGCTCTGCTTTCTCCGGTAAAGCAAAAAGCTTGTCCCGCATTTTTCCAAATCATACCGTGGAAAAAAGTCGCATTGGGAAAACAAACCTGCGGATAATAGAGGGTGTCAACGCGAACAAAAAACCGCAGGAGGCAGAGAGATATGAAAGCGACTGGAATCGTGCGGCGGATCGACGACCTTGGCCGGGTAGTTATCCCCAAGGAGATCCGCCGGACTATGAGGATCCGGGAAGGCGACCCGCTGGAGATCTATACCGATAAGGACGGTGAGGTCATCTTCAAAAAGTACTCCCTGATGGGAGGGCTCAGCGATTTCGCCGGGCAGATGTGCGAGACCCTGAACAAAACCACCGGCCACGTGACCGTGATCACCGACCGGGACACCTGCATCGCCGTCAGCGGCGCGCCCCGCCGGGAGCTGGCTGAGAAGCGGCTGGGAGAGCAGATGGAGAATCTGCTGGAGGGTCGGAAGGTCTACCTTTATCAGAACGGCGATACCCCCATCCCTGTCAGCGACGAGGGCACCAGGTTCTTCGTGACCTGCGCCGCCCCCATCCTGGCCGAGGGGGATGTGCTGGGCTGTGTCCTTTTTGCCGGGGAGGAGGGAGAGCTGAAGGCCGGTGAGACCGAGCAAAAGCTTCTCCAGACCGTTTCCGGCTTTCTGGGCAAGCACATGGAAGGCTGAGAAAAGGAAACCCCGTCCTCCCGGGAGGACGGGGTTTCCCTATTTCGCGGCCATAAAGATAAGGATCAGGATAATATTGACCGCGAATACCGCCGACAGAGCCGGCCATGGTCTCCTCCGGTTCATCTCTTCCCTCCCCAAAGGATTCTACGCCGAAGCCCCCTTGGATATGCCCGGAAAACACGGGGAGGACCGGTATATTTTTCCGCCGCCGGGCCATACTGGAAGGGAAAAGAAACCGTATCAGGAGGGATGACAGTTGATCAAGGGGATCAGCCGGCGGGTGATCGTGGTCAAGGCCCCCGACCGCCGCTTTTTTGAGGAGGCCATTTTTATCGTCCGGGAGGACATTTTGGGCCAGGGGGGCGTCACCGCCGACCAGGTGGTGGAGGAGGCCCGGCGGGTGGCCGACGGCTACGCGCGGAAAAAGAGACGCACCTGGCGGGAATGGCTCCCGGCCCTGGGCTACATGGCCCTGGGGGCGGGGCTGACCACAGCGGTGTGGTGCGCGGGACTGTTCCTGTAAGAATGCCCCGGGAAAGCTTCCCGGGGCATTTTCAGGCCGTTTCGATGTACGCCATGCCCACCGCGCCGGGACCGATGTGGGTGCCGATGGTGGGGCCGATGGAACAGCGCCGCAGCTCTTTGGGCAGCAGGTCCAGCTCCCGGAGCCGGGGGACAAAATCCTCCACCCGGCTCTCGTCGTCGGAATAGAGGGCGTAGGCGGGGAAGCTGTTGTCCACGGGGTGCTCGGAGAGGAACCGGAGGAGCTGTTTCATGGCGGCGGAGACACCAAAGGCCTTGCCCACCACCAGAACGGCCCCCTCCCGCACTGAGATCACAGGCTTCAGCTTGGTGACTGTGCCCAGACCGGCCTGAAAATTGGAGAGCCGGCCGCCCCGACGGAGATATTCCAGGGTGTCTATGAGGGCGAAGATGCGCACACGGCCCTTCAGCTCCTCCAGGGCCCGGACGATCTCCTGGGCCGAAGCTCCGGCGTCCCGGAGCCGGCAGGCCTCCTCCGCAAGCAGGTGGATCCCGGCCGAGGCCGAGCGGCTGTCAACGATATGGATGGGGCCGTATTTGCACATGTCTTTTGCGATAACGGCGCTCTGATAGGTGCCGCTGAGGGCGCCTGAGATGGGAAGGACCACCGCCTCATCCCCGGCTTCCCTGACCTTCTCAAAGAGGGAAAGAAAGTCGGCGGGGGTAGGCTGGGCGGTGGTGGGAGAGTCCTTGCCGGAGGCAAGAAGCCGGTAAAATTCGGGCTTGGTCAGGTCGATGCCGTCCAGGTAGGAGCGGTCACCGAACTGAACAGACATGGGGACGATGCGGATGTTCAGCTCCTTTGCCTCCTGAGCGGTCAGGTCGGCAGAGGAATCTGTAATGATGTGGATGGCCATGGGGTCATACCTCCTTTATGATCTGGTCAAAATGGTCAGTCACGGTCTGAAGCAGGGGAATGAGGGCGCGGATCTGTTCCTCTCCCACCGAGTCGATGAGCCGGTCTACCAGCGCCAGAGTGCGGCGGTGGGAGGCGGTGTAGCGTTCGACTCCCTCAGGGAGCAGGCGGAGGTGGATCTGGCGCCGGTCCTCCTGGGACTGACTTCTCTGCAGATAGCCCTTTTTCTCCAGCGAGCGGAGAATGGCGTTCATCTGGGATTTCAGAATATGGGTCCGGGCGCACAGGTCGCTGGCGGTCAGGGGGGCATCAGCGCGGTAGAGAAGGCCGCAGACCAGCGCCTCGTTGAAGGACAGTTGGGAAACAAGACGCTGATTGTCAATGACGCAGCCCAGCTGAAGCCAGGCAAAGAGCAGGTCCTCATCGAGCAAGAAGATCACCTCCATATAGTTCATAAAGTGAACTATATACCGTCTGTGATGTTTTGTCAAGAAAAACTTGCGGGAAAGAAGGACGCTCGGACGGGCCGCCACCGGGTCCTTCTTGGCGGCCGCCCCAGTGGGGATCGTGGGGAGCTTGCTGTGAGATTATGTGGGATACATAGAGCAGGAGGGCGGTCACCTGACCGCCCTCCTGCTGCCTTGTTCAGCTTTCCGTTGTCTCGGGAAGCTCCCCTTGCCAGACGAGTTCCTGCGCCTCCACATCCAGGATCAACTGATTCTCGCCCATTCCGTAGGCGATCAGCTGATGAGGCTCATCCCCAAAATTGATTTGCGAATACAGAGGATCATCGGGGCTGTGGTTGTCCTTATCAATGTACTGCCACTGCGGTCGTCCATCCTTATAGATGACCGAGATATAGTAATCCGTGCCCCCGCGGGGAAGACCTTTTACAGTGCCCAGGTAGGCATAGTAAGAGTCACTTTCAATGACCTGAATATTGTTGTACATCTCGATGGGAAAATCCTCCGGCCATTCCAGGTCGGGGACAGGGCTCATGACGCGCAGGATCAGTTCCCCTTGGTTGAGTTCCTCCCCGGCGGCGACCTTGACTTGGTAGCGACCGGCGGCGGGAATGGCGGCTTCCGGGGAATGGAGCATCAAAATTTCAGGGACCGAGGATTCGGCGGATTTCAAGGTATATTCCGCAGCGGCGGCCCCGTCCTCTGTCTCCAGACGGATCCGGAGGTTGGCGGACTCAGGAACGTGCAGAGTCAGGAGGGACACAGTGGTCCCGGCTTTCCACTCAAAGACGGTTTCGCCAAAGGAATTGGCAAAGAACCGATAGGTGTTGTCCCCGGGTATCCCAGCCAAATCAAAGTGATGTGTTCTCGTGGGAACCGAGCCATCGCAAAGGGCAAGAAAATATTGCTGCTCTGTTGTCCCGTTACCTGTCTCCGGGGTCGGGGAGGACGGAGAGACCATGATGCCAAAGCGTACACGTGTGCCCTCATTATTCCAGGAGAAGGGGGGAACGCCCGGGGCATAGATCGTGTCAGAGGAGAAATGGAATGGCTCTTGGCTTTCCACCGGCGTGGGGGTAGGGGAAGACTCCAGGCTCTCTGCGGGAGTGGGGGAAGGCGAAGGCTCCGGGCTCTCCACAGGCGAAGGCGAAGGGGAAACATAGGGAACGGGCTCCCCGCCGGTGAAGGTGCAGGCCGAGACGGCCAAAAGCAAAATGGCCACGGCTGCCACCGCCGCCAAAAGCTGCCGGGGCTTTTGGGCGATCCGGATGATGCGGTCCTTGAGCTGCCGCTTTCCGGCGGTCATGGTGGTGGCGGTCAGAAGGGGGTTGCTCCGCTTCACCGGGATGAGGGAGAGAAGGGTCTGGCCGTAAGGGATGCGTTCCGCCTCCCCCAGCTTCTCCAGCACGGCCTCGTCGCAGGCCAGTTCACAGTCGGTCCTGGCGCAGGCGGCCGCCGCCCACACCAGGGGGTCGAACCAGTAGACCGTGAGGCAGACGCACCGCAGCAGGGACCACAGGGGGTCCCAGTGCTTGGCGTGGGTCTCCTCATGGCAGAGCACATGGCGGATGCTCTCCTCCGAGCGGAGGGCAGCCGGAGTGAGATAGATGGCGTTCCAAAACAGGCAGGGGGAGGGGAGGAGCCCCTCGGGGACCAGGTAGACCTTGCGGGAGACCGTGGGGGTCCACTCGGTCCGGTTTTTCCGCAGCTTGACATAGAAAAGGAGATTGCTCAGCAGGAAGAAGCTTCCCACCAGCGCCATGCCCGCCTTCCAGATGATAGACATGAAATAAAGAAGGATCTCTCCATCATAGGTGCGTATGGCGTATTTGGTCACGGTTTCGCCGCCCGGATCCAGCGCGAGATAACCGTCTGGCTGATTCCTCTGATGATCCCATATGATGGTGGCGGTATCTACTGTGGCATCGGGCGTATTGGGGTAGAGGGAAGCGGGGTATTGCTCCATGGGATGAAGATAGACCGGGGTGGCGGTCAGCCTGTCGCTTACCGCCTCCTCGGCGGGCCGGGTGGCATTGAGGACCGACAGGGGGGAGGGAAGGCTGAAAGGCACCAGCAGCCGTACCAGCACCAGGCCCCACAGGGCGTACTGCACCCGGCGGGAAATGCTGTTCCGGAAGAGCCGCCGCAGGATCAGCAGGACCAGGATCAGCACCGAGGAGGTGATGAGGATGTCTTTCATTGCCCATCCCTCCCTTTGGCCGCCTCCAGAATGGCTGTCAGTTCGTCAATGTCCTCCTGGGTCAATGCCCGGCTGTCCACCATGGCGTTGACCAACGAGCCCAGACGTCCGCCGTAGACCTTGTTCAGGAAGCTCTCTGTCTCTGACCGGGCGGCGTCCTCCTGCCGCAGGACGGCCGAGTAATGCTTGGGGGTGCCGCCGTCATGCCGGACGGCCCCCTTGTCCTCCAGCCGGGAGAGCATGGTGATGATGGTGTGCTTGCCCCAGCCGGTCTCCTCCCGGAGAACGGCGGTGAGTTGGGTGATGGTCAGCGGGGAGGTCTCCCACAGGCGGGCCATCAGCTTCCATTCGCCATCCGACAGATTCCGATTCATTCCGACTCCTCCTTCCTTCAGGTAAACAAGTGTCTACCTCCTACGGTAAGGATACCATAGGAGGTAGACACTTGTCAACCATATTTTGATGGGGCGCCTTACTCGGTCCGGAGGGCTACCACCGGGTCCTTTTTGGCGGCCACCCGGGAGGGGATCAATCCGGCGATGATGGTGAGGAAGGCGCTGATGGCCACTAAGATCACCCCGCCGGCCACGGGGAGGACGGCCTTCAGCTCCGGAATGCCGGTGGCGTTCTGCAGAATGGCGTTGATGGGGATGTTGAGCAGCAGGGTCATGCCGATGCCGATGAGTCCCGCTCCCAGGCCCACGATGAGGGTCTCGGCGTTGAACACCCGGCTCACATCCCGCTTGCTTGCGCCCACCGCCCGGAGAATGCCGATCTCCTTGGTCCGCTCTAACACCGAGATATAGGTGATGATGCCGATCATAATGGAGGAGACCACTAAGGAGATGGACACGAAGGCAATGAGCAGGTAGCTGATGCCGCTGATGATACTGGTGATGGAGCTCATGAGGAGGGCCACATAGTCGGTGTAGGTGATCTCGTCCTCCTCGTCCTCCACCCCGGCGTTATACTCCTTGATGAGGTCGGCGATCTGGTCCTTCTGGGCAAAGGTGGTGGCGTAGATGCTGATGGAGGAGGGGGAGTCCAGCCGGGTGTAGCCCAGGAGGTCCAGATTGTCCTCATAGGTGGAGGAGGAGCGGGTGGGGGGCATATAGTTGTCGTAGAGATAGACAAACTGCTCGGCGGTGAAGGGAGCGGGAGCACTCATGACAGGGGCTCCGCCCATGCCGGGCGCCCCACCCATGCCGGCGGCCATAGAGGGGTCCATGCCCGCGGGGAGGGAGGGCTCTGCCTGTTCGGGGACCTCCTCCTCAGAGACCGTGCCCTGTTCCAGAGCCAGGTCCAGCAGGGCGGCGAGCTGGTCGGCAGACTGTCCGGAGAGACGCTGCTCCATCCCGGCGGCGTACTGCTCCCGGACGGACTGGGCCACGGCCTCCTCCATGCGGGTAAACAGGTCCTCATCGCTCATGTCGGCGATATAGCCCCGGATGGTGTCCCCGTCCACCCCCATCTCACCGGCGTACTGATTGACGATCATATCCTCGATGTCCTGGCGGGTCATGCCCTCCATCTGACCCCTTACCACCGTATCCACATATGCCTGAGAGGGCTGGCCCATCACATCCACATAGGCCGCGGCCTTCTCCTGGACGGACAGGGAGGCCAGGTGCTCTGTGACAGCCGCGGCCTTCTCCTCGTCTGTGGGCTCCACATCGGTGTCCTTTGGGAAGGGCAGGGCGGTGATCACATCGGTGTCAGGGTCGCTGAGCTGTTTTTTCAGGATTTCAGTCTCCCCGGTGGTCTCAATGGCAAAGCGGGTCAGGGCACTGGTGTAGCCGATGCCGCCCGAGGCGATCCCGTTGCCCCCGGAGAGGGGCCGGGCAACGCCGACCACCTTCAGCCGCATGCCGGTATCGTCGCTGCTGTAGAGAAGGTCCAGCCCCGTCGGGGTCTTGGACATATCCGTGTAGGTGCCGGTGACTCCGTCGCGCTGGTAATACTCAGCCGGGAGGATCAGCTTGAAGCTCAGCTCACACAGCTCTTCATAGCTCCAGCTCATCTCGGGGGCTTCCACTGCCTCCCCCTTGGACATGGAGACCATGGCCTCCTCCATATCGTCGTGGGGCATGAGCCCCAGGGCGTAGAGCATCAGGTCGGAGATCTCATTGTTCCCGTTTACGAAAAGGATCACCTCGTCGTGGTTCTGAGGCCAGGTGCCGTACAGCAGGTCGTAGTCGGCCTTGACCTGGGGGGCGATCAGCTCCCCGTTTTCCCCGGGCAGCAGCTCCTCCCATACATCCATCTGGGAGTACATGGAGCCCATCTGGTCAAAGTAGGAGGCGTAATTTCCCCCGTACATGGCGGTCATGGCGTCCTGCATCAGGGTCATCACGTCGCACTTGATGATGTCGCCGTTCTCGTCCTGGGTGTAGATGTCGAAGTCGAAATCATAGCTGTAATGGACGTTGGCCATGTCCCGGATGCCGCCGCCCCCTTCGTCCAGGTATTTCTTGAAGGCCTCTAAGTTGTTGGTCTCCACCTCGGCGTTGAGCATGGAGTCCATCAGGTCGTACATGACGGTGGAGGCATAGACCCGGTCGGGATCCTGGACGTTCCCGTCCTCACCGCTCATCATGTCCCGCCGGGCCCCCATAAGGGAGGCCATCATGGCGGTCATGTCGGTGCTCTCGGCCTGGATGGTGATGGGGTAGCTGGAGAGGGTGTCCTCCTGCACCTGGTTGATGTAGGTATTGATGCCGGTGGACAGGGACAAAATGAGGGCGATGCCGATGATGCCGATGCTCCCGGCGAAGGCGGTGAGCAGGGTCCGGCCCTTTTTGGTCATCAGGTTGTTGAGCGAGAGGGACAGGGCGGTGAGGAAGGACATGGAGGGCTTCTTCTGCCGCCGCTTGGCGGAGGCGGGGGGGAAGGCGGGAGGCGTTTCAGGCAGACCGTCGTAGGGGGCGGAATCGTCGGTGATCCGCCCGTCCAAAAGCCGGATGGTCCGGGTGGCGTACCGGGCGGCCAGCTCCGGGTTGTGGGTCACCATGATGACCAGCTTATCCTTGGCGATATCGGCAAGCAGATCCATGACCTGGACGCTGGTCTCGCTGTCCAGCGCTCCGGTGGGCTCGTCGGCCAGCAGGATGTCCGGGTCGTTGACCAGCGCCCGGGCGATGGCCACCCGCTGCATCTGCCCGCCCGAGAGCTGGTTGGGCCGCTTTTTCATCTGGTCTCCCAATCCCACCTTGGTGAGGGCCTCGGCGGCCCGCTTCCGGCGCTCGGCCTTGCCCACGCCTGAGAGAGTCAGGGCCAGCTCCACGTTGGACAGCACGCTCTGGTGGGGGATCAGGTTATAGCTCTGGAACACGAAGCCGATGGAGTGGTTGCGGTAGGCGTCCCAGTCCCGGTCCTTGAACTCCTTGGTGGAGCGGCCGTTGATGATGAGGTCCCCGCTGGTGTATTGGTCCAGGCCGCCGATGATGTTCAAAAGGGTGGTCTTGCCGCAGCCCGAGTGGCCCAAAATGGCCACGAACTCATTTTCCCGGAAGCTGAGGCTCACCCCCCGCAGGGCGGTGACATTCTCTCCGGCGGTCTCGTAAACCTTGACGATGTTGTCTAATTTCAGCATGGCGGTTTCTCCTTTAGGAATTGTCGATGGCGTCCAGCACGCCGGGCAGTTGGGTGAGCAGGTGGGCCGCCAGATTCCGGCATTTGTCGGCCGGGTGGACAGAGAAGCCGCCCCCGCCGGGATTGACCATTAACACCAGATTGTCACCGGGCTGGATGCCGCAGCGGGAGCGGACCTCCTTGGGGATCACGATCTGTCCTTTGGGCCCCAGCTTAATGGTGGTGATAAAAAGCTCCTGAAGAGGGGATGTCTGGTCCGGCATAGTCAAGACCTCCTTGGTGGTAAAATTCTTACTTTTCTTACTTTTCGTTCCTTTTGTGGAAATGATTATAGTCTGGGACAGGGGAGAAGTCAAATGAATTTTTTGTAAACGTCAGGTATATATGGAAAGTCCTCTGGCAACAATGAGCCTTGGAGGTGCAAAACAAATGAAACGAAATTGGATCGATCAGGCCGCGGATTTTATGGCCGGGAAGGGCTTCTACATAGTCCTTCTCCTCTGCGTGGCAGCGCTTGGAGTTTCGGGCTATTATCTCTTCGACGGCATCAGTCAGAAAAATCAGGTGGTCTCGGGCCCTGCCCAGATCACAGTGACCCCTACACCCGCCCCTGTCCCCTCGGCGGAGGCCACCCTTGGAGCTATGCCCAGTCC
>JAGBDQ010000255.1 GCA_017937415.1 Oscillospiraceae bacterium | reverse complement strand
GGCCCCCTTGACGGCGGCACGGTGGCCGGTACACAGGTTGTCGGCCACCACCACATCATAGCCCTTCTCCACCAGCAGGGCGGTCATGTGGCTGCCGATATAGCCGGCCCCACCGGCCACTAAAATGGTTTTCATGGACATGGGAAACCCCTCCTCTTTTATGGTGCTTTCATTATAGTCCCCCAAAGAGCCCCTTGCAAGTCTATTTGGAGGATTTTTCCCCCGACATGGCGTCCAAAAATTGCAGAAGGCCCCCCTTCTGCCGGGGGGTAAGCTCCCGCACCCGCCGGAGGAGCCGGTCCTCCGGGGTCTCCTCCCCGCCGGGCAGGTCAAAAAAGTCCCGGAGGGACACCCCCAGGGCGTCGCAGACCAGGGAGAGGCTTTCCACCGAGATACCCTTCTCCTCCAGCTCCACCGAGCGCAGGAAGCTCTGGGACAGGCCGCAGGCGTTGGCCAGCCGGTTGGTGGTCCAGCCCTTTTTCTCCCGCAGGGTCACGATCCGCTTTCCTATCTCCATAAAAATACTCTCCCTCCCTTTTCTATAACCATAGCAAAAATTTTCTTGTGTATTTACATCTTTAGATATTTATGCTATATTTATAGATATTATTCAAGAGAGAAAGGCGGGAGTGGATATGCACAGGCCCCAGGAGGAGCTCCCTTTGGCCCAGGAGGAGCTCCCTTTGGCCCAGGAGGAGCTCCCTTTGACCCAGGTGGAGCAGATGGTGGACTACGCCATGGCCCACGGGGTCAACTACTATGACACCGCCTGGGGCTACCACGGGGGCAATTCCGAGCTCTCCCTGGGCAAGGCCCTGGCCAAACACCCCCGGGACAAGTTCTATCTGGCCGACAAGTTCCCCGGCTACGACCTGTCCAACATGCCCAAGGTGGAGGAGATCTTTGAAAAGCAGCTTCAGAAGTGCGGGGTGGAGTATTTTGACTTCTACCTCTTCCACAATGTCTGCGAGATGAACATTGACGCCTACCTGGACGATGAGACCTACGGCATCTTCTCCTACCTCATGGAGCAGAAAAAGAACGGCCGCATCAGGCACCTGGGCTTCTCCTGCCACGGGGCCATGCCGGTTCTCAAGCGGTTTTTGGAGGCCTATGGGGCACACATGGAGTTCTGCCAGCTCCAGCTCAACTATGTGGACTGGACCTTCCAGGGTTGCAAGGAGAAGGTGGAGCTGCTGAAGGAATACAACATCCCCGTGTGGGTCATGGAGCCCCTCCGGGGCGGTCGGCTGTGCGCCCTGCCCCAGGCCGCCCAGGCGGCCCTTGCCGCCCTCCGGCCCCATGAGACCCCCACCGCCTGGGCCTTCCGGTTTATTCAGAGCATCCCCCAAGTCACGGTCACCCTCTCGGGCATGTCCAACTTCCAGCAGATGAAGGAGAACATCGACACCTTCGGCACGGAAGTTGCCCAGCAAATCAGTATGGCAACCTTCCTGTACGACGTTGTGTTCCTGCTGCTGATGTATGTCATCCTCTGCTTCATCACCGGCGGATTTAAGAAGAGAGACGCCGCCACCTTCAAAAAG
>JAGBDQ010000254.1 GCA_017937415.1 Oscillospiraceae bacterium | reverse complement strand
CCGAGCTCTACCCCGACATCGCGCCCAACACGGTGAACAACTTTATCTCTCTGGTGAAGAAGGGCTTCTATGACGGCACCATCTTCCACCGGGTGATCCCCGGCTTCATGATCCAGGGGGGCGACCCTCAGGGCAGCGGCATGGGCGGCCCCGGGTACACCATCAAGGGGGAGTTTTCGGGCAACGGCTTCAAGAATGATCTGAAGCACACCCCCGGAGTTTTGTCCATGGCCCGGACCATGGCCCCCAACTCGGCGGGCAGCCAGTTCTTTGTCATGGTGGCTCCGGCCCCCCATCTGGACGGGCAGTACGCTGCATTCGGAAAGCTCGTTGAAGGGCAGGAGGTGGCCGACGCCATCGTGCGTGCCCCCCGGGACCGGAACGATAAGCCCATCATGGCGCAGAAGATGAAGAAGGTCACTGTGGAGACTTTCGGCGTGGACTACCCCGAGCCGGAGAAATCGTAACAACAGCAAACAACATGGTCCCCAATGGACCGTCTCGGCGGCAAATGCCGCCTCGACGGGGGCGTACTGGTTTCGACGGGGACGTAGAGGCGGGAATAGCGGGCGGATGCGCCTAACATCCTTAAAATGGGCAAAAACAATTAAACGCCAACAATAACGTTGAGCTTGTCGCGGCTTAAGCCGTGACCGTTCCACCCGAGAGGGCCGCGGCTTGGGATGGGGCGTCGTTTAGCGGCGAACGTGAGTAGGCAAAGCTTTGAGCTTACCATGCACAATGAAGCTACTGATCTCTTGAGTGTGTCAGCCCACGCCTGAGTGAGGGAATGTAAATGACTGTCTGCGCCCGGAGAAGTTCCCGAGGAAGCGTTTTCGGACGGGGGTTCGATTCCCCCCGCCTCCACCAAACGAGAGGTATACGAACACCGCGTCTAAAGCCTGGTTTTCCGTGTACCGAAGCAGATTCTGCCTCATAGTCGACATTGACGACTATGAGGCAGAATCGCGTTTACAGACAAAATGCGCGACCTATAAAGAAATTCAGGCCTGGGTCAAGCAAAAATACGGTATCTTTGTCAATTACCTGAGTATCGCGCAGGCCAAAGAACGCTGTGGTCTTGCAAAGTCTGAGTATAAGGGCCACAAAGCGGCAGAGGGGTATTGCGCCCCCAAGCTGAGTCCGAAGAAGGAGGAAGCAATCCGTCAGGCATTTCTATGGTTCGGCATGATAAAAAACGAATGACGAAACACGAAAAATTTGCACCCCCTCCGGCAGAGCCGGAGGGGGTATTCCATTAGCCCCCTTGCGGGGGCCGGGAGTGAAATTGACCCTTGTATTTCTCCCTGTGAAAAATAGAGGTCTATCAAACAGAAAGGACATACACCATGGAAAAAGTAAAACCCTATCCCCTGGCCCAGCGGCTGGAGTGGGGAGCCACGGGCTACTCCTGCCACCCGGAGTTTGCGCCCTGTGCTATCCGCAATATGGGCCAGACCTCCATCCCGGTCTACCTGGCCTCCTACGACGACGCCCAGCGGGAACTGGCCCAACTGCTGGAAATCACCGTAGAGGACCTGCCCTATCTGACCTACGCCCTTGCCGCCCGTCTGGCCCGTGGACTGGGCCAGGATCGGGCGGCAAGGGCGGCGGAGCTTTTGGCCCTGCCCATCCTCCAATACAACAAAGAGATGGAAGAAAGGAGGGCCAAGCGTGAAAGGCACTGAAAAACGGCCCCTGGCCCGGCGGCTCCGGGAAACGCCGGGGACTGCCCCGACCTTGCTCCCGGCCTTCGGCCTCTATGGGGAGGACTACTGCGCCGCCGCCTCAGACCTGACGGGCAGGCCCTTTTTCCGTGAATATCACGAAAAAGAGCTTGTCCCCATGTATGAGAAAGCGGGACAGCCCCTCCGCCTGTGTGAAATCGTGGCAAAGCTGAGAGAGGACTACCCGCCCGAGGGGGCGGAAATACCCCTTATCGCCCTGCTTATCACACCTTTTGCCCTCATGGAAGAAAGGAGGGATAACCCATGAACAACATCCCCAACATCGTCAAGGAAACCAGCCTGGGCCTCCAGCGGCTCACCATCCCGGAGGCCCTGTTCCAGCGGCGGGAGGTCCAGTGTATGGGGGAGATAGACCGGGAAACCGTCTGCGGCCTCATTCTTCAACTACGGTATCTGGAACAGGAGGACGGGAAAGCCCCCATCACCATGTATATCAACTCCCCCGGCGGGAGTGTCCCGGACGGCCTGGCCCTCTACGACGTGATGAAATCCATCTCCTGCCCTGTCCGTACTGTCTGCGTGGGGACGGCGGCCAGCATGGGGGCCGTGCTGTTCCTCAGCGGCCAAGAGCGGTATATCCTGCCCCACTCCCAGGTGATGATACACGACCCCCTCACCGGGAACGTGGGCGGGAGCGCCCTGAAAATCGCCCAGGTGAGCCGGGAGCTGATGAAGGTCCGGGAGGTCATGGCAGAAATCATCGCCCAGCACACGGGCAAGACCCCAGCGGAAATTTTGGAGCGCACCGCCACAGACACCTACTTTACGGCCCAGGAGGCGGTGGACTTCGGCCTTGCTGATAAAATCATCTACGAGATATAGGAGGATCTTATGAAAAAAGAAAATCCCCGTCTCCTGGCCCAAGGTCAGGAGGTGAGCAACGACACCTGGGCCACGGGCCTCAACAACAACGACATCATCATCGGCCCCAGCGGTTGCGGCAAGACCCGCGGTTATGTCATTCCCAATATTCTGCAATGCAACGAGAATATGATAGTGGTAGCTCCCAAGGGCGGCCTGTATGAGCAGGTGGGCGGCATTCTGGAACAGGAGGGCTACACGGTCTACTCCATCGACTTCACCGACTGCGCCGCCTCCTGGGGGTATAACCCCCTTTCCTACATCCGCAAGGAGGGGGACGGATGGCGGGAACAGGACATTATGCGCGTTGCCGCCTGTCTGGTCCCGGTGGAGGGCCGGGAACCCTTTTGGGACCTGGCCGCCCGTATGCGGCTGGAAAGCCTTATCGGGTATGTGCTGGACTTCCTGCCCCCGGAGGAACACGACCTCGCCAGCGTGGTACAGCTTTTTCGGAGCGGCAGGGCCGAATACCTGTTCCGGGAGGTGAACGAGATAGCCCCGGACTGTTTCTGCGCCGTGCGGTTCCGTATGTCCCAAATGGGGAGACAGGCGGACAAAATGGAGGCCAGCATACAGGGCATTTTGTCCGAGCGGCTGGCCTGTTGTTCCTTTGCCGGGGCCAAGGCCCTGTTCCGCAACTCCAAGCAGGTCTTTATCCCCGACCTGGGCCGGGGCAAGGCGGCGCTGTTTCTCCGTGTCAGCGACATGGACCGCTCCATGGACAGGCTGGTGGGCCTGTTCTTCACCCAGGCTTTACAAGTCCTCTGCGATACCGCCGACCACTCCCCCGGCCAGAGGTTGGAGTCTCCCGTGCGGCTCTATCTGGACGACTTTGCCGCCAGCTTTTCCATTCCCGACTTTGACAAGACCATTTCCGTGATCCGTTCCAGAGAGATTTCCGTCAGCGTGATCCTGCAAAGCCTTTCCCAACTGGAGGCCATCTACGGCCCGCCCTCTGCGGCTACCATCCTCAATGGCGCCGACCATCTTGTCTATCTGGGCGGCCAGGATGTGGGGACGGCGAAGCAGATCGCCGCAAAGGCGGACAAGCCGGTGGGCGCTGTTCTCCAAATGCCCTTGTCCCAGGCGTGGCTGTTCACCCGTGGGGAGCCGCCCCGGAGAGTGGAGAAGTACGACCTGAAAAGCCACCCAAAGTATCACCTTCTTCCAGAAGCCCAGCCCAAGTTAAAAAAAGCAAGCTGACCACCAAGGCCGCCCTCACGGGCGGCCTTAATTTTTCTTTTGTCCTCCCGATAGGGCGGCAAGCCGCCCTTCCAAGACAGGCCCGACCCGGCGCCGACTCGTCGGCGCCTCTCGAATTTATATTCCTGCCGGGAGCGGCAACGCTGTTCCAAACTCTCCAAAAAGAAAGCGCCGTCAGCCCGTCACAGACGGCCATGCGTCGCTTTCCCCGCACAGCGGAGGCGAGTTT
>JAGBDQ010000253.1 GCA_017937415.1 Oscillospiraceae bacterium | reverse complement strand
GATCTCGATGTAGGGCCGTTTCTCCGGAGGCGCCTGGAGGATGGCCCCGTCGGTCTCCAGCTCCAAAAGGCCCAGCTTACCCCGGGAATTCTCGCTGAGCTTGACAAGGCGCAGGATATGCTCCCCGGGCTCCCCACTCTCCCAGAGGGTGTACCACCCGCCGTTTTCCCGGCACTCCTGCCGGTTAAGCAAGGTCTCATCCCCATCTGCCACAACGCCGATACAGGGATAACAGGGGGGCGCGGGGGGCGTCCCGGGCATGGCGGGAAGCTGGTCCTCCAGCACGGCCAAACGGGCCCGGAGTGTCTTGCCCGTAAAGGCCGCCGTAAAGCCGCCGCAGGTCCAGTTGAAGAACACCGCGCCGGTGTCCGGGTCGGTGACCGTCCGGCCGTGGAAGGTCAGTTTGGAACCCAAGTCAGAAATTTTCATTTCAATTCTCCTTTACTGCAAAATGATACATATCCTCCGAGGGGACATAGGTCACCGGGACCTGCCCCTCCACCAGCTCGGAGACCCAGTCGGCGGCGTATTTCATGCCCAGCTCCTCCCAGTTGAAGTGCCCCACGTTGATGGCCGCCTTGTTCTTCCCCAGCTCCACCGCGTCCCGGACATAGGAGAGCACCGTCCAGTCGATGACCTCCCCGGGCATGATCACGTCCACCCCCTTCTCCATGGTGTCGATGATGCCCACGCTGTACTCCACCGGGGTGCCGTCCTTCCGCTTCTTGCGGCTGGGCATGGGATAGAGGTGGCCCACCATGGCAAGGCTGCTGACCCTGCTTTCCGGGTTTCCGATGTACCGCAGACCGTTGAGTCCGATGCGGTCCATGATATGTCGGCACAGCTCTCCCAGGGTGGTCTCAGGGAAATCAATGATGAAGTGGGCAAAAAGACCCGTGTCGGTGTCCACCCGGGCGTGGCCCTCCCAGCCCAGGTATTTGATGACCCCGGTGAAGATGGAGTCAGGCCGGTTGGCGTGCATATGGTCATGGTCCCGCCAGATGGCCACCCCAGCCTCCCGGATGAGGGCCTGCTTCTCCTCATAGACGCTGTTGGGAAAAACCTCGAACCAGCCCGGGCCGTCCTCCGAGGTATAGAAGGTGGGCTCGTGGACTACAATGAGGCTGGCCCCCAGTTCTTTGGCCTTCCGGATCACGTTGATCGTGGGGGCCAGGGCGGTGACCACCCCGGTGCAGGGGGCATCCGGGTCCCCCGCCTTCCAGTCGTCGCAGCCGTGGTAGTCGGCGGGAAACTGGGGGTGGTAGGCCAGGACCTTCTGGATCACGTCTCGGTTTGTCATAGGTTTTCCTCCTTTTTTACGGTTTTGAGTCAAATATGGCGGTTTTGAGGCCACTTTCCCTTGGTTTTTGCGGGTCAAATATGGTACTTTTTAAGCCACTCGGCGCAGAGTTCTGACCAGTGCATCAGGTGTTCCCCCCGGAAGCCGGAGTCGTTGGCCCCGTCGGCCAGGCCCACCCCATGGTACCCCTCGTCGAAGCAGTGGAGCTCAAAGGGGACCCCGGCCTGGGTGAGGGCAGAGCCCAGCACGAAGGAATTCCGGGGGTCGTCGCTGATGGTCTGCCAGATGAAAAAGGGCGGGGTGTCGGCGGTCACGTTGTTCTCAGGGGAGAGATAGAGCTTCATGGCCCGCTCCTGGGCGGTGGGGGCGAAGGGGCTGACGAACATCCCGCCGGGAAAAGCGGTGGTGGCAAAGGCCCCGTAGCACAGCACCGCCGCGTCGGGGCGGCAGGACTGCCGCTCCACCGGGTCGGCCGCGGCGGGGTCTCCCCCGTCGTAGTGGGTGGCGCAGTTGCCCGAGAGCATCCCTCCCGCCGAAAAGCCCAGCACGGCGATCCTTTGGGTGATCCCCAGCTCACCCGCCCGGTGACGCAGGAGCCGGATGGCCCGCTGAAGGTCGGCTATGGCGTCCAGCCGGGTATAGGGGGAAAGGCGGTAGGTGAGCACAGCCACGTTGAAGCCCGCCTTCGCAAAGCTCCAGGCGGTGTGGAACCCCTCGTGCCCCGCCCGGCAGAGGAAGGCCCCACCGTGGGACACGATCACCGTTCCCCGGGGGCGGTCCTGCCCCAGGCCGGGGACGAACACCAGACAGGGCTGGATCTGGTCCGGGTCCCGGCCGTCGAAACCGGGGGCTCCCTCCTCCCAGAGGGGAATGGCCTGAAACCGGGCCACAGCCTTGTTCCACAGGGTCTTGTTGGCGGTCAGGTCCAGGGTGCCGTCGGGCTTCTTCTGGACCGCGTCGGGCCAGAGCACCGCCCCGGACTCCACCAATTCCTTCAAAATTCCTTGATTTTCCTCATACACCGGCCATCCCTCCAACGCATTTCTTTGCATGATACAGCATACCCGTCTCCAAAGCCCTTTTCCATCAATTATCCACACTGTTGTTTCAAAAACGTGGTGTCGCCTTGCCCGGTGGCGCAAACCTTCTTTCCGGTGGGGCCGCAGATACATTTTGAAAGAAACAGTCCCCTTTTTTGCTGGTTTTTCTGCTTTTGAACATATATAGTAAAGGAAAAAGGAGGTATGCCCCATGTCCCGCATGACCGTCAGCTGTTTCCCCCCTTCCCTGTTCCGCACCGCCGAGTTTGAACTGTTTCACCCCGGCGACACGCCCCCCATGTTCCGGCAGAACAACCCCTGCTATGAGCGGCCCACCAAGACCCTGATCCTGCTCCACGGCTATTCGGGCGGGAAGACCGACTGGATGCTCAACTCCCCCATTCAGGAACTGTCGGGCAAGTACAATCTGGCGGTGGTCTGCCCCGCGGGAGAGAATAGCTTCTACCTGAACCAGAAGGGCACCGGCCGGGCCTACGGCGACTATATCGGCCGTGACCTGCCCAATTACCTCCGGGACACCTTCGGCCTGGCCAAGACGGCTGAGGACACCTTTATCGGGGGCTACTCCATGGGCGGCTTTGGGGCCATCCATGTAGGATTGTCCCACCCCGAGACCTTCGGGCACATCGTCGCCCTGTCCTCCGCCCTCATCGTCCATGAGGTGGCCGAAATGAAGCCCGGCAGCAACAACGGCATGGCCGACTATGACTACTACGCCGCCACCTTTGGGGAGCCGAAGGAAGTGTTGGCAAGCAAAAATAACCCCGAGACCTTGGTAAAGGACCTGAAAGCGGCCGAGGCAGCCCTCCCCGGGATCTTCATGGCCTGCGGCAGCGAGGATTTCCTCATTGAGCCCAACCGGGCATTCCGCTCCTTCCTCACGGAGGAGGGCGTTCCCGTGACCTACCATGAGTCCCCCGGTGTCCATGATTTTGTCTTCTGGAACCAGTACATTGAGCGGGGCATCCGCTGGGCCCTGGGCCTCCCCGAGGAGAAATAAACGCAAAAAATATCAGGAGCGCACGCTCCTGATATTTTTTTGCTTTATTTTCCTGTCATCAGGGGCGCCAGGGCCCCGGCCACCGCCTTTGCCATCTTTTTGCCCCCCGGCCAGCCGGGATGGACCCCGTCGCCCAGGTGCATCCCCGCCTGCATCACATCGGGCCGTTCCGGGTCCCGCATAACGGCGTCCAGGTCCACCAGGGCGTCCCCCGGCGTTTTCTCCCGCAGAAGGCCGTTGACCTCCTGCCGGATGCCGTCCACCCGGCCCCGCCAGGCGTCCCCCCAGGCCCCAAAGGGCATGATGGTGGAGCAGAGCACTTTGCTTCCCGCTTCCCGGGCCTGTCTTGCCACATCTGCCAGAGCGTCGTAAATGTCCTGGGCCGTGGGCACGTCAGGCTCTCCAAAGACAATGCTGTGGGAGCAGTCGTTGACCCCCTCCAAAATAAAGGTCACGTCGGGGGCTCCGTCCTCGCACATATCGGCGTGGAAGCGGTCCACCCCCGCGATGCCGAACTGGGCGCCCTTGCCCGGCATCATCTCCATCACCGGGTGGGACTTCTGGACCCGGTTGCCGCAGATACCGCCGTTGATGACGGCGCACCGGCCGGGATACTTCTCATACAGCAGCTCGGTCAGGCTGTCGGAGAAATAGGACATCTGGGTGATGGAGTCCCCGAAGAGGCCGACAAGGCAGGGAGAATTTTCGGTCTCCACCGCGATGTCCGAAAGCCCGGCCACATACTGGTTGGGATAGGGGTCGGCGGCCAGGCCGGGCATCAGCTTGGGCTTGATGGTAAAGCCCAGGGCCTCAGTCTCCCCGAAGTCCCCGGTCATCTGGACGCTCCCCCAGGACATGGCCGCCCAGGTGACGCAGACGCACCGGATGGGGGTCTTTTGGGCGAAGTACAGCTTGACGATGAAGTCGTCCCGGGCCGTTACCGGGTAGGAAACGGGGTCACAGTAAGGGGCGCTGTCCGGGGGCAGGACCAGCCGGGCCTCCCCCTTCAGCTTCAGGGGCAGCTCGGGGGACAGTGTTCCGCTCTCCCGGTCCCGGAGCCAGAGAGAGCCGTGGGTGATCTCCATGGGAGATTCAGAATACCGGTTGTTCAGCCGGAGCCGGATAGCCTTCCCCTCCAAATTGTTCCGAAATGTGGCGATCTGGGTGATGTTTTCGTAGCAGCCCAGCTCATAGCCGTAATCCACCGGCACATACCGCCAGGATGAGGTCCATTTTCCCATTGTCCACGCCTCCTTTTTTCATTTTGCAGGATGATTATAGCCCTTTTTCCGCCCAAACGCATTTGAAAAAGAAAACCGCCCTTTGGAGAAAATCCACACCCGGCCCCGCCGGTCGGCAAAAATTTCCCGGAAAAGAACGCATCAAAAGGCTTTTTGTAAAGGGAATCCCCTTTCCTTTTGGCCTTTTGCGCCTTCTTCTGAGAGCCGCCAGAAGGCCAAAACCGGTCAAATCAGGAAAAAATCCTCTGAAACCGGAAAATTTCAGAGGATTTTTTGATTTTTCCTTTAGATGTACTTCCCCGTACAACTCAGGGGGGCGTTCCGCACTTCATCGGGAGTACCCTTTGCCACAATGCGTCCCCCATCGGCTCCGCCGCCGGGGCCCATGTCGATGATATAGTCGGCGCTGCGGATCACGTCCAGATCATGCTCGATGACAATGACGGTGGCCCCGTGGTCTATCAGGGTCCGGAACACCCCCAAAAGGGTCTGCACGTCCAGGGGGTGAAGGCCGATGGTGGGCTCGTCAAAGACGAAGACCGTGTCCTCCTGGCCCTTCCCCATCTCGCCGGCCAGCTTGAGCCGCTGGGCCTCCCCGCCCGAGAGGCTGGGGGTCTCCTCCCCCAAAGTCAGGTACCCCAGGCCCAGGTCCTTCAGCACCTGGAGCCGCTGGGCCACCGTTTTGATCTTGCCGCAGACCCTGATGGCCGTGTTCACGTCCATATCCATGAGCCGGGGCAGGGAATAGCGCTCCCCGTCCGCGCCCTGATAGGCCGCCCGCTCCGCCTCCCTGGCGTACCGGGAGCCGCGGCACAGGGGACAGGGGATCTCCACGTCGGGCAGAAACTGCACATCCAGGCTGATGGAGCCGGTGCCGTCGCACTCCGGGCAGCGGAGGGAACCCGTGTTGTAGGAGAAATCCCCCGCCTTCCACCCCGCCGCCTTGGCCTCGGGAAGCTTTGCGTAGAGCTTGCGCAGCTCGTCGTGAATGTTGGCGTAGGTGGCCACCGTGGAACGCACATTGACGCCGATGGGGGTGGCGTCTATCAGCTTGACCTGGCGGATCCCCGGCGCGTCCATGCTTTTCACATGTCCCGGCAGCCGACCGCCGTTGACGAAGGCCTCCAGAGCGGGCACCAGGCTCTCTAAGATGAGGGTGGTCTTCCCCGAGCCGGACACGCCGGTGACCACAGTGAGGCTCCCTTTGGGGATCTCCACCGTCAGAGGCTTTACCGTATGGATCTCCCCGGTCTCCATGCGGATACGGCCTTTGGCAAAGAGGTCCT
>JAGBDQ010000252.1 GCA_017937415.1 Oscillospiraceae bacterium | reverse complement strand
TACGGCTCGGTGGACTCCACCGACCGGCTCTTCTCCCTGTGCGTGGACACCGCCCGCAAGGAGGGCTATGTGAACGTGGGGGACCGGGTGGTCATCACCGCCGGCGTTCCCCTTTCGGTGGCCCGCACCACCAACCTGATGAAGGTCCAGGTGGTTGAGCAGCCCCTGCCCCTGTAAGGTCCGGCCCAGGAGATCCCCTTCAACGCAAAAAGCAGTCCGGTCCACACCGGACTGCTTTTCTGTTCCAAACGGTAAGGCCCGGAGGGTTCCCACTCCGGGCCTTGCTTCTGGATCAGTCGTAGGAGCGGCGGGAGCCGCCGCCACCGCGGCGGGAACCCTTGCGCTCGTTCATGTGGTGCTCGGAGAGCTTGCTGTCCGAGGAGGCCATGAACCGCTTCAGCTTATCCTCAAAACTCACAGGCTCAGGCTGCTTGCGCTGGCCGGTGAAGGTGACGGGGCGGGGGCCCTTGTCCCGGCTGGGACGGGGAGGCACCGCACCCTCGGCCCTGGGGGGAGGATCCATGGCCTTTTTGATGGACAGGTTGACCCGGCCATTCTCATCCACACCGATCAGCTTGACCTTGACGGTCTGTCCCTCCTGAAGGTGTTCCTTCACATCGTTGACATAGGTGTAGGAGATCTCCGAAATATGTACCAGCCCGGATCTCCCGTCGGGCAGGGAGACAAAGGCCCCGAACTTTTGGATCCCGCTGACCTTTCCCTCTACGATCGAACCCACTGCAAGCTGCTCCAACGAACATGTCCTCCCCATTCTATTTTTTCTTCCATTCCGGCACACACAAGCCGGGATATCAGACAAGCTCAGTCGGTGAAGTTGATGATCTTTTCCCCCGGCGCTGCAAGGCCCAGCTCATTGCGGGCGATGTCGGCCTGGCGCTCGGGATCTTCGCTGTGCTCCACCGCGTCCTTCAGATCGGCGTTCACCTGGATCTGGTTGGTCAGGCGGACCCGCAGACTGTCCCGCTCGGCCTCGGCGGCGGTGATCTGGCCCTGAAGGCGCAGCAACGCCACGCTGGCGGCGATGAGCAGGGTCAGCACCACCAGCTTGGTCAGAAAGCTCGCTTTTTTGATCTGCATGGGCGCCGCCCTCCTTTCCAGGACCCACTCCACCTAATCCACCTATAATAATATATTTTATTCTATACCATTTCCATCTGAAATGGAAGACCTTTTTTGATTTTTTCAAAAAATTTTTCCACAGGTTTTCCACCCACCGGACAGGACAAAGGCACAGGCGCCACAGGAACACCAAAAGATCGGCCAGCTTATCCCCCAGGAACCGGGTCACTGTACTGAAAAGCCGGAAGTAAAGAAGGTTCCCCAGGGCTACGGCCAGCATCAGGTAGATCCGCACCACCCCGTCCCCCGCCGCCACGGCGTAGATAAAAAGAGCGCAGACGGTCAGGGGCCAGTAGAGAAAGTCCAGCAGCCCGCCCAGAAACCGAAGGGGGAGCCGCAGCCGCGGAACGCGGAAGAGATCATAGATCAGGCCCAACAGGACCCCCAGGACCATCGCTCCCAGGAAGGCCCAGGCCTGCCCCACCAGAGAGACCTCCATGGCTTACCCCAGCAGTCTGGCCAGGAATCCGCCCCGGCCCCGGCGGCTCTCCTCATAGCTCAGGGATTCCACCATCCCCTCCACCTTCAGGTCTCCCCCGTCCAGGCTCAGCT
>JAGBDQ010000251.1 GCA_017937415.1 Oscillospiraceae bacterium | reverse complement strand
GACAAGTACTACAAGGTGGGCTTCAAGACCCTGTGGCACCGTGCCCCCAACATGGATTCCCTCATTGCCCTTGGCTCGGCCGCCGCTGTGGTTTACGGGCTTGTTGGGCTCTACCAAATTGGCTGGGGCCTGGGCCACGGGGACATGGCCCGGGTGGAGAAGTGGTCCATGGATCTGTACTTTGAGGGGGCGGGCACCATCCTTACCCTCATCACCCTGGGCAAATATATGGAGACCCGCTCCAAGGGCAAGACCGGGGAGGCCATCGCCCGGCTCATGGACCTGACACCCAAGATGGCCACCGTGCTCCGGGGTGGGAAGGAAGAGACACTCCCGGTGGAGGAAGTCACAGTGGGGGACCTGATCCTGGTCCGCCCCGGCCAGGCCATCCCGGTGGACGGCGAGGTGGTGGAGGGGACCTCATCGGTGGACGAATCGGCGCTCACCGGGGAATCCCTGCCGGTGGATAAGGCACCGGGGGACAAAGTGGCGGCTGCCACCATCAACAAGTCGGGCTCTTTCACCTTCAAGGCCACCCGGGTGGGGGACGATACCACTCTGGCCCAGATGATCGCCCTGGTGGACGAGGCGGCCTCCTCCAAGGCTCCCATCGCCAAGCTGGCCGACCGGGTGGCCGGGGTCTTTGTGCCCGTGGTCATCATCATCTCGCTCATCACTGCTGCCGTGTGGATGATCGCCACTGGGGACGTGGCCCGGGCCCTCACCTCGGGAGTGGCCGTGCTGGTGATCTCCTGCCCCTGCGCTCTGGGCCTTGCCACCCCCGTGGCCATCATGGTGGGCACCGGCAAGGGCGCCGAAAACGGGATCCTCTTTAAGTCCGCCGAGGCTCTGGAGAACCTGCGCTCGGTCCAGGCCGTGGTGCTGGACAAGACAGGCACCATCACCCAGGGAAAGCCGGTGGTCACCGATGTGAAGAGCTTTGGCGGCATGACTGAAGCCGAGCTTTTGGGTGTGGCCGCCTCCCTGGAAAAGCCCTCGGAGCATCCCCTGGCCCAGGCCGTTGTGGCGAAGGCGGAGGAGCAGAATATTTCCCTGGCTTCCACGGGGGACTTTCAGGCGGTCCATGGCCGGGGGGTGAGGGGGACCATTCAAGGTTCCGCCTTCCTGGCAGGCAACCGGGCCATGATGGAGGAAAACCACATTGATCTGACCCCGGCGGGGAGTATCCCGGAGACCCTGGCCGGAGAGGGCAAGACACCTCTGTTCTTTGCCCGAAACGAGGAGCTGGTGGGGATCGTGGCCGTGGCAGATACGGTGAAGCCCACCAGCGCTGCCGCGATCCGGGCCATGCGGGTGCTGGGGTTGGATGTGGTCATGCTCACCGGAGACAACAAGCGCACCGCCCTGGCCATTGCCAAGGATCTGGACCTGACAGAGGTTGTGGCTGAGGTGTTGCCCCAGGACAAGGAAAAGGTGGTGGCCAACCTCCAGACCCAAGGCAAAAAGGTGGCCATGGTGGGGGACGGCATCAACGATGCCCCGGCCCTGGCCCGGTCCGATGTGGGCCTGGCCATCGGCGCGGGCACCGATGTAGCTATCGAGTCGGCCGACGTGGTGCTCATGAAGTCCGACCTGCTGGACGCGGTGACGGCGGTGGAGCTTTCCCGTGCCACTATCCGCAACATCAAGCAGAACCTGTTCTGGGCCTTCTTCTATAACGCAATCTGTATTCCGGTGGCCGCCGGCGTGCTGGTGCTCTTCGGCGGGCCCCAGCTCAACCCTATGATCGCCGCAGCCGCCATGAGCATGAGCTCGGTATGCGTGGTGACCAATGCCCTGCGCCTCAAGCTGTTCAAGCCCCGGCACACCGGGGTGGGAATAGAAGCCCCCGCCCAAAGGACGGAGGAAGTCAAGACCGAAGCCCAAACCATCAAAAAGGAGGAAGCCGTTATGACCAAGACCGTTACCATCGAGGGAATGATGTGCCAGAACTGCGTGAAGCACGCCACCAAGGCCCTCAACGACCTGCCCGGCGTCACCGCCACCGTGGACCTGGAGAGCAAGACCGCCGTTGTCACCGGTGAGGTGAGCGATGAGGCCATCAAGGCCGCCATCGCCGAGGCCGGCTACGAGGTCACCAACATTCAGTAAAGGCAGACGGGAAGGCCCGGAGGAAGCATATCGCTCTCTCCGGGCCTTTTCATACCGTTTTGTATCGGGAGCGGGGCTCTTCACCGTTTATCCACTGAAAAGTCATAGGCCTCCCGGATCCAGCCCATGAGCTCCCCGTCTATTTCTTCCGCAGAGGAGACAAGCACATGGTGAGTCCAGCGGCCCGGGTAGGGCTCGGTGGCAATATCAATACGGGGGGACTCCACTCTCCGACCAAGGCCGAAGGTGACCGTGATATAGGTCTTGGGCCGATCCTTGGCCTTCCGGGCAGGGAGGAAAGACACAAAGGCAAAATTGTGCCGGTTGAAGAAAGTGATCTGGGTCTTCTGCACCCGGATATTGGCCTCTCCCAGCCGCTCCACCTGGGCCTCGAAGGCCTCGTAGAGGGGCAAAGCCTCCAAATGATCCTCAAAGAAAAACAACACATCGCCGGTGAGCATGTCAACCCCTCCTTTCTCTCCATCATACCTGATTTTTCTGTGTTTGACAAGGAAAGTTTACTTTTGCCGCGCTCTATGTTAAACTGTGAGCAGGGAGGGGAGCGTATGAAACGGCTGGTTCGTATTGTAAAGGGCCTGGCTCTGCTGTTCGCGGCGGGGCTGGTGTTTTGCGCGCTCCTGCGTTGGCAGGGCTTGCTGCTCTTTCCCCAGGAGGCCGCGCCGGGCGCTTGGGAGGTTTTTGGGGTGGACGTCTCCTCCTATCAGGGGGAGGTGGATTGGCCTATCCTGGCGGAGCAGGGGGTCCGGTTTGCCTTCTGCAAGGCCACCGAGGGAAGCGGCCATGTGGATCCTACCTTTCAGCAGAACTGGCAGAATGCCCGGGAGGCCGGCATTCTGGTGGGGGCCTACCACTTTTTCAGCTACGATTCTCCCGGGGAGACCCAGGCGGAGAACTTTATTGCCCAGGTGCCGGTAACGGCGGGAGCCTTGCCGCCGGTGGTGGATGTGGAGTTCTACGGGGAACATGACCGGAATCCGCCGTCGAAGGAGGAGACCTGGGCTATCCTTGGCCCGCTGCTGGAGAGGCTGGAGGAGCATTACGGGGTGAAGCCCATTCTCTATGCCACCTACCGTTCTTATAAGCTGTATCTGGCGGGAGAGGCCGAGGATTACCCCCTTTGGATCACCCGTCCCATCGTTGGGCCCATGGACAAGCCCTGGACCTTCTGGCAGTACTCCCACTCCGCCCGGCTGGAGGGCTATGTGGGCAAGGAGGAGCGGATCGATCTGGACGTGTTCCGGGGGAGCTTGGAAGAACTGAAGGGGATGACATTGTCGGTAAGAGAAATGCAACAGGATAGCGTTGATGAGGGAGAATTTACGGTTGAACGGTATTTTGAAGATTCAAACGTGGTTTGGCTGTGGGCGGATATTCACGGAAAGGTGGAAAACTTACTTCAAGTATCAGACTTTGCAAATCATACAGGCTATCATGAGCTGGATGACCAGCCAGAGAAGGTTTCCCTTTACACCAAAGATGAGTTGGATGGAATTTGTGTTGAGACATTTTCTTCTGAGCCGGGGGAGATTACGAAAACACATGTTTTGATTACAGGACAAAGAGAAGGGCGATATGTCCATCAAGAATTGTTGCTTGATTTGAGAGTATTTGGCTTTTGCTATGGTGGGGTGGGCTGGCTGGAATCAGCAGATGCAAATTTTGATGGAGAATCTGACTTGTTATTGTTCTGTGGCGGCAATCGAGGCTGTGGGTACTATGCTCTGTTTCTGTGGAATGAAGAAGAGAGTGTATATGTTTATGAGCCGTCTTTTTCTGATGTTTCATCACCCCTGGTTGATGTAGAACATCAAATTGTTTGGGGCGGAGGAGATCCGGGTATAGCTATTGGTATCACGCCTATGAGCTTATAGATGGAGTATATGTACGTACGCATGCACTGGAATCAGGAAGAATAGCCTCTGTGCCAGGTGCTGTCTATTGCGAAGAGTACGAAGGAGATACGCAGGTAGGCCATATTGAATTTGAAGGAGATTTCTATGCGGCAGTGGAATATTATGCCTCCCTGGAGCAGGCATGGGAAGGTTGGAGCTGGTGTGACCTCCGGGCATTTTACCGCTATGGCTGACAAGGAGATGGCAACATGGATTGGCTGATACCACAATTTGGATTTTCGTATATTGGTTTGATCTTTCTGCTCTTGCTTTTTGTTCCCAATCTCCTCTGGGCGAAAAATAAGCCGGAGGGGTATGACTCCGCAGAGGAGAGCAGAGCCCTTCAACGGCTGGAGCGGGTGGGAGAGGTCCTGGTCACCGTTATGGTCCTCAGCTTTGCTGCCTTGAATCTTCGCCCCTGGTCCGGCTGGAGTTGGTTCTTGGTAGCCGCCGCTGTCTGTATGATTTTTTACGAGGGATTCTGGCTCCGCTACTTCCGGGGTGGTCATACCCTGGAGGACTTTTACGGCAACTTTTGCGGTATTCCCGTGGCAGGAGCGACTCTGCCTGTGTTGGCGGCGGGCTGCCTGGGGCTGTACGCCCAAAGCCTGTGGCTCATGCTGGCCGCTGCTGCGCTGGGCGTAGGTCATATCGGGATCCACCTGAAACACCGGAAAAACATGAATACAGGGCCGGAAAGTGAAAAAAGTTATTGACAAATCTTCCGGTCACTGTTATACTATCAAAGCACAATAAAGAAGGAACGGTTTCGTCCTCACCTCCCGCCGCAGGCGAAGGGGTCAACATGGAAAATTCCACCGCGTTTTGCGGTGTAGTTGTGCCTGTTGTCGCGGAGCCGTTTTGGCTTCGCGTTTTTGTGTTTTGAGGAAGAGAGGTGCTTTTTTATCAGCAAGCAAGCGCATCAGATCAACGAGGAGATCCGGGACAAGGAGATCCGCCTTGTGTCCGCCGACGGAGAGCAGTTGGGTATCATGTCCGCTCAGGAGGCTCTGGAGAAGGCGGAGGCGGCCAACCTGGACCTGGTGAAGATCTCCCCCAACGCCGTTCCCCCAGTGTGTAAGCTCATGGACTATGGAAAGTTCAAGTTTGAGCAGACCAAGCGGGAGAAGGAAGCGCGGAAGAACCAGCACGTTGTGGAGATCAAGGAAGTCCGTATGTCCCCCAGTATCGACAGCAACGACTTCAATGTGAAGCTCCGCAATGCCCAAAAGTTCCTGGCTGATGGAAACCGGGTCAAGGTCTCTATCCGGTTCCGGGGCCGGGAGATGGCTCACACCGAGATCGGCCGGGATCTGCTCCTCAAGTTTGCTGAGCAGTGCGCCGACATTGCGGTCATGGACAAGGAACCCAAGCTGGAAGGCCGGTTTATGTCCATCACCCTCTCTGTCAAGCAGGTGAAGGAGCCCAAGAAGCAGCCCAAACAGGAAAAAACTGAGACCGACGCAAATCAATGACAAAGGAGAGTTTACCATGCCGAAGCTGAAAACCCACACCGGGGCAAAGAAAAGATTCAACCTGACCAAGACCGGAAAGGTCAAGCGCGCCCACGCCTATAAGTCCCACCTGCTCAACGGGCACGGGAAGGACACCAAGCGGAAGAGAGGCCTCCGCAAGGGCACCTATGCTGATGTGACCAACGCGGCCACCATCAAAAAGATGATCCCTTACAAATAATCGAATACATTTACCAGATATAGGAGGTTTCAAATACTATGGCAAGAGTGAAAGGCGCGATGATGACGCGCAAGCGCAGAAATAAGACCCTGAAGCTGGCCAAGGGCTACTGGGGCGCCAAGAGCAAGCACTTTAAGATGGCCAATGAGCAGGTGATGAAGTCCCTGCGGTACGCCTACGTCGGCCGTCGGCTGAAGAAGCGTGACTTCCGTTCCCTGTGGATCACCCGTATTTCCGCGGGCTGCAAGATGAACGGGATGAACTACTCCACCTTTATGAACGGCCTGAAGAAGGCCAACGTGGCCATCAACCGTAAGATGCTGGCTGAGCTGGCCCTCAATGACCAGGCCGCTTTCACCCAGCTCACTGAGCTGGCCAAGAAGGCTCTGGGCTGATTCGGACATAGAAAGAGAGACAGGAAAATTTCCTGTCTCTTTTTTTATAAAGCTCTTGACTTTGACGTAACGTCATAGTTTATACTCTCTTTTGTCAGGAGGGATTGGATATGGAATACACGGTCAATGCGTTGGCCCGGCTGGCCGGGCTCACCCCCCGCACCCTGCGCTGGTACGACAGGGAGGGGCTTTTGAAGCCCTGCCGGGTGACCGGAGCGGGCTACCGGATCTATGGCCCCCGGGAGGTGGACCGACTTCAGGAGATCCTTTTCTATCGGGAGCTGGACCTGTCCTTAGAGGAGATCCGGGCCATCCTGGATTCCCCCGGCTTTGACCGTAAGGCGGCGCTGCAGAGCCACCTGAAGGGACTGCGGGAGAAACGGGAGCGGCTGGACCGGCTCATTGCCGCCGTGGAGCGTACCCTTCTGAACGAGAAAGGAGAAATTACAATGACAGACAAGGAAAAGTTCGATGCCTTCAAGGCCGACCTGGTGGCTCAGAACGAGGCCAGGTATGGCAAGGAAGTGAAGGAGAAGTACGGAGAGACCGCCCTGAAGGAAAGCGGTGACAAGCTGATGGGCTTAACAGAGGAAGCCTACCAGGCGTGGAAGGCACTGGAGGAAGAGATCCTATCAGCTTTGTCCGCCGCCGTCCGAACGGGGGAGGATCCCGCCGGGGCGGAGGGAAAACGCATTTCAGAGCTCCACCGTCGGTGGCTGGGTTATACGCTGCCCAACTGCACCCCCCAGATCCAGCGGGGGCTGGCCGGGATGTATGTGGAGGATGAGCGTTTTACCGCTTACTATGACCGGGAGATTTCCGGCTGTGCCCGGTTCCTCCGGGATGCGGTGGAGGCCCATAGCGGGACAGGGAACTGAAGTTAAGAAAGCGGAGAGGGGATCCCTCTCCGTTTTCTTATGCGCCGGGCCTGGTTTTTCTTGCTACTTATGGGGAAAAATGCTATACTGATAGAAACACCAACCACCGGAGGGAAAAGTATGAAGCTCATGGTCCTTGACGGGAATTCCATTGTGAACCGGGCCTTTTATGGGGTGCATCTCCTTACCACACGGGACGGAGTGCCTACCAACGCCGTCTTTGGTTTTGTCAATATTCTCCTTAAGCTGATCGACGAGGAGAAGCCGGATGCCCTGTGCTGCACCTTCGACTTGAAGGCGCCCACCTTCCGCCACTTGGCTTACGAGGGCTACAAGGCCCAGCGGAAGGGAATGCCTGAGGAGCTGGCCCAACAGATGCCCATTTTGAAGGACGTGCTGGATGCCATGAATATTCCCCGCTATGAGCTGGAGGGGTGGGAGGCCGACGACCTGATCGGCACGATTTCCCTGCGGTGCGAGGAGGCCGGGTGGGAGACCGTGGTGGTCACCGGGGATAAGGATTCTCTCCAGCTGGTGGATGACCATGTAACCGTTAAGCTTGTCTCCACCCGTATGGGCCAGACTACCACCAAGGACATGACCCCGGAGGCCTTCCGGGAGGAGTATGGTTTTGATCCTATCCATATTATTGATTTGAAGGCCCTTATGGGGGATTCCTCGGACAATATCCCCGGAGTCAAGGGGATCGGTGAAAAGACTGCCATGGGCCTTGTGCAGGTCTATCACACGGTGGATGCGCTGTACGCTGCCATGCCGGAGATTTTGCAGGCCCCCGACACTCCCGCCAAGCCCGCTGTGGTCAAAAAGCTGGCCGAGGGGGAGCCGGACGCCCGGATGTCTTATGATCTTGCCACTATTCGCCGGAATGCCCCCATTGCGTTTGCGCCTGGGGATGCCCTTCGCCGGGAGGCAGATAGCACGGCGCTTTATAACCTGTTCCTCAAGCTGGAATTTGCCAAGCTCATCGACAAATTGGGCCTCCAGCCCGGTCCCGCCGGCGGGGAGGTCCAGAACACCGACGCGGTGGAGGTGACCTGCGAGAGCGAGGTGGTGGAGACACGGGAGCGGATGGAGGAGCTCCTTGCTCAATGGAGGCAGCGGGACTATGTGACCCTTCTGGCGCTCCCTGATTTGAATGGGGTGTGCGTGGAGTACGGAAATGAGACAGGGGGAAAGGCTGCCCTCTTTTTTCCCGAACATTTGGAGTGCTACAACGACTTTCTCCGGGGACTCTTTTCTCCCGAAGTGAAAAAGGTGGCCCACGGGGTGAAGGACTTGATGGGTGCTCTGCTGGCCGAAGGGCTTTCCACCGACGGTTTTATTTTTGATACTGAGCTGGCCGCTTATCTGCTGGATCCCACGGCGGGGAGTTACGAGATCGAGAAGTTGGCTATGGCCTACTTCAAGTGTCAGGCTGATCCAGCCAAGATCTATCTGGCTCCCGACGCTTTTGCCCCCCTGGCCGATCACACTGCCCCTCTTGCCGCCCTGATGTCCCACTGTGCCTGGGTGGAGGCCCTTTACCATGAGCTATCCCGGCGGCTGGAGGGCCTGGGCATGACAAAACTCCTCACTGATTTGGAGCTTCCCCTCTGCCCGGTGCTGGCCGAGATGGAGCGTTCCGGAGTGCTGGTGGACCGAAAGGCCCTTCACGACTTTGGCGTTATGTTGGAGGGGCGGATCCAGTTGGATGAGCTGGCCATTTATGACCTGGCGGGAAGCAGATTCAATATCAACTCCACTCAGCAGCTTGGGAAGGTGCTCTTTGAGGATCTGGGCCTGCCTCCGGTGAAAAAAACCAAGACTGGCTATTCCACCAACGCTGATGTGCTGGATAAACTGCGGGGGAGACACCCCATTATTGACCTTATTTTGGAGTACCGGCAATATACCAAGCTGAAATCCACCTATGTGGAGGGCCTGGGCAAGGTCATTGGGGAGGACGGGCGGATCCGCACCTCTTTCCAGAACACGGTGACTGCCACCGGGCGGCTTTCCTCTACCGAGCCCAACCTGCAGAACATTCCGGTACGCACCGAGTTGGGGGCCAAACTGCGGGATATGTTTGTGGCTGCCCCTGGCTGCCTTTTGGTAGATGCCGACTACTCCCAGATCGAGCTGCGTCTCCTGGCCTATATTGCCGACGACAAGATGATGCAGGAGGCTTTCCGGTCCGGGACCGACGTTCACACCGCTACGGCGGCTCAGGTTTTTCGGGTGCCGCCTGAGGAGGTCACCCACGAGATGCGCCGCCGGGCCAAGGCGGTGAATTTTGGCATCGTTTACGGCATTTCGGCTTTCTCTCTGTCTGACGACATTGGGGTCACGGTGGCCGAGGCCAAGGAGTATATGGAGCGGTATTTTGACACCTTCCCCGGCATTGCCCGGTACCAGAAGGAAGTGGTGGAGAAGGCCTATGAGAATGGCTATGTCTCCACCCTTATGGGCCGCCGCCGGTGGCTTCCGGAGCTCAAATCCAGCAACTTCAATCTTCGCTCCTTTGGGGAGCGGGTGGCCCTCAATATGCCCATCCAAGGCACAGCTGCCGATGTGATCAAGCTGGCCATGATCCGGGTCCGGGATGCTCTGAAACGGGAGGGACTGAAAGCAAAGCTGATCCTTCAGGTCCACGATGAGCTCATCGTGGAGTGTCCTGAGGAGGAGACTGAGCAGGTCAGAGCCCTTCTGACAAGGGAAATGGAGAGTGTAGTCCAATACGCCGTACCCCTCCGGGCGGATGCCGGGGTAGGAAAAAATTGGGGGGAGGCCAAGGAATGAAAAATTATAAGCTGGTCCCTATGGACAAAAGCCATATCAAGGAGATCGCCCAGATCGAACGGGAGTGCTTCTCTGATCCCTGGAGCGAAACCTCACTGGAGGAGGCGCTCTATAACCCTCTGGCCTCCTTTATTGTGGCTCAGCGGCCCGACGGGGCGGTGCTGGGCTATGCCGGGCTCCACGCCGTGCTGGACGAGGGGTATATCGACAATATTGCCGTCCGGGAGGATTACCGGGGCAACGGGATCGCCGACGACCTCTTGGATGTGTTCGTCAGGTTTGGCAGGGAGCATTTGGCTTTCCTTACCTTGGAGGTCCGTCCCACCAACGAACCGGCTATTCAGCTCTACTACAAGCACGGCTTTGCCCAGGTAGGCCGCCGGAAGAACTACTATCAAAACCCCAGGGAAGACGCCATCATTATGACTCTGGAGTTTGACCGGGAGAATGAAAATGGAACTGAGACTGCTCAATAAAGAAGAACTGACCATTCTATATCGGGAGGAAATGGTCTATGACTTCCCCCGCTCTGAGCTGAAGCCCCTGTCCGGTATGCTCCGGCTTATGGATAGAGGCTGCTACCGTCCTCTGATAGCCCTGATGGACGGAGAAAAGGTGGGCTATGCCATTCTGTGGCTGCCCCGGGCGGGGGAGGGGGCCCTCTTGGAATACCTGGGGATCCTGCGGGGTAAGAGAAACCAGGGATTAGGAGGAGCCCTCCTGACCAAGCTGCAGAAGGAGTACCCTGGCATGTTTGGGGAGGTGGAGGCACAGGATTCCTCCAATCCGGCGGAGAATAACCTGCGCCGCCACCGGGTGGGGTTCTATCTCCGTAATGGGTTCCGGCTGCTGGATTATGACTGCGCCCTCTTTGGAGTCCATTTCAACTGCATCTATTTTGGCTCTGAAACCGATGACAGAAAGATCGAGGCCATCCACAGAAGTATCTATGCGGATTATTTTTCTCCGGCCCATTTTGAACGCTATATCCAGCTTCCGTTGCACCCTGGAGAGGAGATCCATCCTGCTCCTCAGTGGGTGGAGGAAGAGGAGGAGACCTCATGAACATTTTAGCTTTTGAATCCACCTGCGATGAGACCGCAGTGGCGGTGGTGCGGGACGGCAGGGAGGTGCTGTCCGACGCCATTGCCTCCCAGGTGGATATGCACACTTTGTATGGCGGCGTGGTGCCTGAAATTGCCTCCCGGAAGCACGTGGAGGCCATTGCCGGCCTGGCGGACAAAGCCCTTGCTGATGCCGGAGTGACCAAGGCGGACATTGACGCCGTGGCGGTGAGCTATGCCCCCGGTTTGATCGGGGCGGTGCTGGTGGGGGTGAACTTTGCCAAGTCGGCCGCCCTGGCCCTTGGGGTACCCTTGATCCCGGTCCACCACATCCGGGGCCATATCGCCGCAAACTACATCGCCCATCCTGATCTGGAGCCCCCCTTTGTCTGCCTCTGCGTTTCGGGTGGCAACACCCTGATCGCCGATGTGCGGAGCTATACCGACATGGAAGTCATGGGCTGTACCCGGGACGACGCGGCGGGAGAGTGCTTTGACAAGGCTGCCAGGGTGCTGGGGATCGGCTACCCCGGCGGCGGCCCTATGGACCGTCTGGCCCAGGGTGGGAATGACAAGGCATACGAATTGCCCCGCTCCCATGTGGAGGGGCACCCGCTGGATATGTCCTTCTCTGGGCTGAAGACAGCGGTTTTGAATCTGCTCCACAATGCCCAGCAGAAGGGGGAGGTGCTGAACGGTCCGGACCTGGCGGCCTCCTTCCAGGCCGCGGTCAGCGACATTCTGGTGCCCCGGGCTATGGAGGCTGTAAAGAGGACGGGCTACCGCAAGTTAGCCGTGGCTGGCGGAGTGGGAGCCAATTCCCGGATCCGCGCCGATCTGGAGAAGGCCTGCAAAACGGCGGGCGTAAAGCTCTACCTGCCCCCATTGTCTCTCTGCGGGGATAACGGTGCCATGGTAGGGAGTCAGGGCTATTACGAGTACCTGGCGGGCCACATTGCCGGCAGCGACCTGAACGCCTACGCCACCCGGGATCTGGGGTTGGGGTAAGGGAGAGAAACCGGAACAACAGCAGGAAGACCCCGGCCAGAGGCCGGGGTCTTCCTGCGGTTGTTGTATAGAGAAAGGATTATTCAGCTTCACCGCCGAGGTAACGATAGAAAGCGTTGTTGACATAGAGATCGACCAGCTCAACTTTAAGCTCGGGAGCTTTTTCAGCGACAACTGCGGCGATCCCCTCGGTCCCATCGTCCTTACTAAAGGGGTGGATCGTATATTCACCGTCGCGGATCACATTGTCATAAATGTGAGAGAAGCTTTCGGTATCCTCCATGGGAACGGTGGAGGTGTAAAGGGGCTGCCACCATGCGCCATAGATCAGAGAAGGAGTAAAGCTTCCGTCTTCGTTTTGGTTGGCAGTATTCTTTTTGGAGTAAGTCATGATAACGCGGTCAAAATCGTTCTTTTGCTCCATGGAATCGAACTCAAACTTCAGATCGAACTCCAGAGCGTAGCACAGCCAGCGCTCGGTGCCTTCAATGGGCTTCAGCGCGTAGGTGGGGGTGCTGGGTACCTTAGTGGGATCGCCCCAGTCTACCATATACTCGTAAATGGAGGTCTTGGGCTCAAGGGCGACTTTGGCGTCAATGCCTTCGCGGTTCAGAAGGGGAATGAGCTGCAGAAGATGAGCAAAATCACTGTGGCCATACTGAATGGTGTACTTGCTCAGGAAGTTGGCGTTATAACCGTCGTACTTCAGGTTGTAGCCAGTGGAAGCCTCCGCCAAAACAAGCTGCTCACCCAGGCTGGAGAGCGTCTCGTTCTCAAAGTTAAAGAAAGTCTTCTGGGAAGCCTGCAGTTTGGCAAGAATGTCGGGATCGCTGATCTTGCCCAAATAGTTCCGGCCCTTACCAGCGATGTTGACAGCGTTCATCAGAAGCTGAGTGGCGGTGTCTCCGTCCAGTTCGGCAGCGTAGTTCCAAGTGCCGGAGGCCAGGGAGGCATCCAGGGCGGTGGCCACGGTGGCGGCGATCTCGTCGGTCACACCCATTACCCCGGCGGTGCTGGCAGCTGCGATCTCGGCGGAGTAGGTAGCGGGCAGCTCAGCCAGGCCGCAGTTGGCCACGGTGGCGGCCACGGCGTCAGCCAGGGTGGTGCCGGTCATGGTGACAGCATCCTCACCAAAGACGGCGGTAAGGGCGGCGGTGTAAGTCTCGGCCGAAACAGTGCCGGTCATGGGTTCGATCTTAAAGTACTCGGTGAGATACTCAGCAGCCTTGGGATCGGCCTTCAGGGTGTCAATATAAACGCTGGAGGTTGTTCCGTCCCAGCTTACGTCGGCGCCAAGGGCGTTGGAGATGGCGCGGGCAGGAAGGAAGGTGGAGTCATCCTTAATGAAGGATTCAACGGAGCTGTCCACTTTATCGCCGTCCACATAGATGGAGACGCCATAGAAAAGCTCGGCCAGGTTGCCATCGGCCAGAGCGGGAACGGCGATGGCGGCTGTGAGGCACACAGCCAAAAGGATGCTGAGGACACGGGAGAAACGATTCTTCATGATTTGGGGCTCCTTTCTGAGATAGATGATAAATATCGCAACCGCCAGCGGCGGAATACGAACCTTACCGCTTGCCCTTGTCGTAGATCTCACCCAAGGCCCGGGGGGCCCGGTTGGTCTTGGAGAAAAAGACAAGGAGCAGGAGGGTGACCACATAGGGCAGGATCATAAAGAGGTCTTTGAAGGCCACGGGCATTTCGTAGATCAGCGGCAGATTGTACCCCGCCGCCCGGGCAAAACCAAAAATCAGGCAGGAGCCCAGGGTGGGGAGGATCTGCCAGTTGCCGAAGATGAGGGCTGCAATGGCCAGGTAGCCGTAGCCCATATAGATGGAGGGAGAGAACTGGACCGAGAGGGAGTAGGCAAAGCAGATGCCGCCCAGACCGCTGAGTCCGCCAGAGAGCATAACGGCCAGGAACCGGACCCGTCCTACGTCCACGCCTGCGGCATCCACCGCATGGGGGTTATCACCGCAGGCCCGCAGATGCATGCCGAAGGGGGTTTTGTAAAGAACATACCAGGCAGCCAGAGCCACCACCACAATGATGATCTCAAAGGGGTACAGATTGGTAAAAAAGGAACCTACCACCGGGATCTGTGACAGACCGGGTACAGTGAGCCGTATCGAGGGGTCCAGCTTGAACTGACTGGAGGGCTTTCCGAAGACACTTTCGTTCAACTGACTGGTGAGGAACCCGGTGAGGGCAGTGGCCAGAATGTTGATAACGACGCCGGAAATGACCTGGTTAGCCTTGAATTTGACGCAGAGTACCGAATGGATGGCGGCGAAGAGCATACCGCCGATAAAGGCGAAGAGAAGGGCGATATACATGGGGACTTGGCTGCCAGGGGCGAAAAGCATGAATTTCTTGGCTACCAGAACGGCGACAAAGGAGCCGGAGAAGGCACCAAAACCTTGAAGACCCTCTATGGCAAGATTCGTGACACCACTGCGCTCGGAATAGATGCCGCCGATGGCCATGATGAAGAGGGGCAGGGCAAACGCCAGGGTGTCAATGATCAGGATGTTCAATACGCTCATCATACCCGCTCCTCCTTTCCGGATTGGGAATCAATGGATGCCGCGTTCTGCCGGCTTCGGTTGATGAGGTAGCTGAAGTAAGCGCCGCAGGCTGAGAAAAGAAGGATCAGATCGGAAGAGCACACGTCTGAACTCCAGTCACAAGAG
>JAGBDQ010000250.1 GCA_017937415.1 Oscillospiraceae bacterium | reverse complement strand
TGAGAAGGCCTGGCTCATCGTCACCGCCCGCAACGAGTGCAAGGACATGCTCAAGCATTGGTGGCGCACCCGGCGGGAGGGGGAGGATGCGCTGGAGACCCTGACCTGGGAGCAGGAGGGGGATGGGGAGCTGTGGCGGCTGATCCTGTCCCTGCCGGAGAAGGAACGGATGGTCATCTATCTCCACTGCTACCAGGGCTGGTCCCTGGAGGAGACCGCCCGGCTTATGGGCGGAAAGCCCTCCACTGTGCGCTCCTGGCTTTTCCGGGGGCGGAAAAAACTCAAAATAATGCTGGAGGCGAACGGATATGAGATCTGACGATTTGCGCCGGGTGTTTGACCGGGTGAGGCTGGATCCGGACCGGCAGGAGGAGTTGTTGGAGGAGCTTCTTGCCGAAGAAGAAGGGAAGGAAATTCACATCATGGGCAACAATAGGACCAAGGTAAAAAGACGGCGGTTTTCACCCAGGGCGGCGGCCGCCGCCACAGTTGCCGCCGCACTGCTGTGCGGCTCCGTTCTGGCGGTGTCCGCAGGGTTGGACCGGCGGCTGCTGGAATTTCTGGGGGCGACAACGGCGGAGCAGGCTGAGCCACTGATCGCCGGGGCCCAGGCGGTCAACAAGACGGTAAAAAATGCCGGCAGCACCCTGACGGTGCGGGAGGTGCTGGGGGACCGGGATAACCTCTACCTGCTCCTGAACTTCACCGCCCCCGAGGGGACGGTATTGGATGCCTATGACTACCGCTTCCGCCAGGACAGCGTCACCGTTGAATCCCGGAGCGACTGGAAGGGGATCGGCTATACAAAACTGGAGGATGACGACCCCGGGGACAACAGTCTGGACCTGGTGATGCATATCAAGGCTGACAGCATCTCCAAGGACGGGACCATGGCCCTGCGGCTGGGAGAGCTGGAGGCGGCCTCCGGCTATGGGGAACCCTATGTTTCCCTGGATATCCCGGGGGAATGGAAGGTGAGCTTTCCCCTCCGGTGCGGCGACAGCTCCCTCACCTGGGAAATGCGGCTCCCGGTGACCCTCTACGGCCAGGAGGCAGTGGTGACGGAGGTATCCCTCTCTCCGCTGTCAGTGACGGTAAAAGGAAACGGTAATACACTGGAGGAGGCCGTGGAAGCCGCCAGGGACTCCGGTGTGCAGGGCTTCTTCCCGGTGACGATCTGCTTCCGGGACGGGACCGGCCTGACCACCAGCAGGGAGGCCGGGGACGGCTTTACGGCTCTTGTACAGAACGGACGTGACTTTTACACCAACTGGACCCTTCATCAGATCGTAGATCCGGATCAGGTGGACCATCTCGTCTTTGGCGGCACCGTGATCCCCGTGGCGCAGGGACAGGAATAAGCAAACAGAGGGCATGAAAATCTGCTCCCCGGAACAGCGGAAAGCTGAACCGGGGAGCAGATTTTTATAGCTGCATAATTTGCGGAAGGACGCTCAGAAAATGAGAGAAAACGGGCCGTAAAGGTCTGGGTTCTATTTCAGGGTGGGGGAGGAGCCAAAGGCCTTTTTGTACATGCGGTAAAAGTTGCTGTAATTGTCGTAGCCCACCGCCTTGGCGGCCTCTCCGGCGGGAATGCCCTCCCGAATCAGGTTGGCGGCCAGGGCCATCTTTTTTTGCAGAATATACTGCTTGACCGAGGTGTGGAGCTTTTCCCGGAAAAGGTGGCTCACGGTGGACTCCGACAGGTAGAGGGCCCCGGCGATCTCCTCCAGGGGCAGCTTCTCCCCTAAATGGGCGTCGATGTAGTGGACCAGCTTCTGGACGGTCAGGTCTACCTCCGTGGGCGGCGCGGGGCGGCCGGGCTGGGCGCAGCAGTAGAGGAGCTGGACCAGCAGACTTTCGGTGAGGGGGGCATACCGCTGGGGCGGGGTGGCCGACAAAGCCTGGGCCAGGGCGGCGAGAACGGGGGGCAGCTCCTTCTGCCGGAACAGGGGGGAGGTAGAGGACTGGGTGAGCAGGTCATAGCGGATGGGCTCCGGAATGGCGGCGGAGGGAAAGAGGACGGTGAGCCGCCGGTAGGTGGCGTTGCGGTTGGCGGCGATACTGTGGTAGGCCAGGGGAGGCACCACCAGGACCTCCCCGGAGGCGCAGCGGTAGGTGGCACCCTCCAAGGTAAGGGTAATGTCCCCCTCCAGGACCCCAATGAGCTCAAAATCGCTGTGACAGTGGTTTTCCAGCAGGGGAGCGGAGCCCACCCGGGTCTCGTAATACTGAAACTGGGGCGGAGGGACAGAGCCGGGATATTCCATACAAGCGGCCTCCTTTTCTTCTATTATAACCGGAATTGCAGGAAAAGCAATATAGAGAGCCGAAAAAGGAATTGAGATTGCCTTTTGCTGTGGTATGATATTGTCATAGACCAAACAAAGAAGGAGGAAAGCTGAGATGGAAACTGTTTTGAACACCCCTCTGCGCTTTGAGGGGAGGGAGCTTCCCAACCGGGTGGTGCTCCAGCCCATGGAGGGCTGCGACTGCAAGGAGGACGGTACCCCGGGGGAGCTGACCCGGGAGAAGTATCTCCGGGCCGCCCGCTCCGGGGCGGGGATCATCTGGATGGAGGCCTGCGCCGTCTGCCCCGAGGGGAGGACCAACCCGGGCCAGCTCATGCTCACCGAAAAAAATCTGCCCCAATTCAAGACTCTGCTGGCCGATATGCGGCAAGCCGCCCGGGAGAGCTGGGGCGGGAGCCCGCTGCTCCTCTGCCAGCTCACCCACTCGGGCCGGCAGAGCGTCACCCCCATGATCGCCTACCGTCACCCCATCTATGAGGAGACAAGGCCGGTGACTGATGAAAACATCGTCACCGATGAGTACCTGGACGCTCTGCCCGCCAAGTACGCCGCCTCGGCCCGCCTGGCGGTGGAGGCTGGCTTTGACGGGGTGGATGTGAAGTCCTGCCACGGCTATCTGTTCCAGGAGGTGCTCTCGGCCTTCACCCGCCCCGGGCGTTACGGCGGAAGCTTTGAAAACCGCACCCGGCTGTTCCTCAGCTCCATCCGGGCGGTGAAGGAGGCGGTGCCCCAGGACTTCTTAGTGGTCTCCCGGCTCAGCGTGGTGGACATGGTGCCAAAGCCTTACGGCTTCGGTACCACCGAGGAGAATGAGGTGGACCTCACCGAGCCCGACCTGCTCATCGGGAAGCTCCAGGCGCTGGGGATCTCCATGCTCAACGTGACCCTGGGGAACCCTTATTACAACCCTCATGTGAACCGCCCCTTCCGCAAGGGCCCCTACCAGGCCCCCGAAACGCCGGAGGCCGGGCTGGAGCGGTTCTGGAACATTGAAAAGCACATCAAGGAGAAGTTCCCCGCCCTGACTCTGGTGGGCTCCGGCCTGTCCTACTACCGGGAGGAGCTGATGGAGAAGGCGGAGGCCATGGTGACTGAGGGAGTCTGCGACCTGGTGGGCTTTGGACGGATGTGGCTGGCCTATCCCCAGTTCTTCCGGGACTATCTGGCGGGGGAGTTCGAAGCCAAGAAGTGCTGCGTGGCCTGCTCCCGGTGTACCGAGCTCATGCGGCACCACTGTGTATCCGGCTGCGCCGTCTTTAACCCCACCTACAAAAAACTTTACGAGGAGAGGGTAGCATGCAAAAAGTAGCGGTAGTGACCGGCGCCCGCCGGGGCATCGGAAAGGGGATCGCCGACCTTTTGAAGGAAAACGGCTACACCGTGGTCTACTCGGCCTCCTCTCCCGAAATGGAGGGGGAGGAGAACTACTTCCCCTGCGACATTTCCAATGCGGATGATCGGACGGCCCTGGCGGGCTATGTGATGGAGAAGTTCGGCCGGGTGGACCTGCTGGTGAATAACGCCGGGGTGGCCTGCAAGGAGCGACTGGACGTGCTGGAGACCACCGAGGAGAGCTTTGAGCGGCTCCTCCACATCAACACCCAGGGTACCTTCTTTATGTGCCAGACCTTTGCCAGGGTGATGATCGACTACCTGGGCAAGGGCCTGGAGGACTACACTCCCCGTATCGTGAACATCTCCTCCATCTCGGCCTACACCTCCAGCGTAAGCCGGGGGGAGTACTGTGTCTCCAAGTCCGGGATCTCCATGACCACCCTTCTCTTTGCCGACCGGCTGGCCCAGTACGGCATCCCCGTGTTTGAGGTTCGTCCCGGCATCATCAAGACCGACATGACCGCCGGGGTCACCGGGAAGTACGACAAGCTCATCGGGGAGGGGGTCACCCCCATCCGCCGGTGGGGCACGCCGGAGGACGTGGCAAAGTGCGTGCTGGCGGCGGCCTCGGGACTTTTAGACTTCGGCACGGGCACGGTGCTCAACGCAGACGGCGGGTTCCACATCCGCAGACTGTGAGCAAAAGATGAAAACCTACGATTTCGAGGCCGTTGTCATCGGCTCGGGCTGCGCGGGCTATAACTGCGCCGACTGGCTTTACGACCTGGGGGTAAAGAACATTGCCCTGGTCACCGAGTCCCGGCTGGCGGGCACCTCCCGGAACACGGGAAGCGACAAGCAGACCTACTACAAGCTCTCCCTGGCGGGGGACGGCGGGGACAGCATCGGAGAGATGGCAAAGACTCTCTTTGCCGGGGGCGGCATGGACGGCCCCACGGCTCTCTGCGAGGCGGCGGGCTCGGTGCCCTCCTTCCTCAAGCTCTGCCGCCTGGGGGTGGATTTCCCCACCAATGCGTTTGGGGAGTATGTGGGTTACAAGACCGACCACGACCCATTTACCCGGGGGACCTCCATAGGGCCCTACACCTCCAAGCGG
>JAGBDQ010000249.1 GCA_017937415.1 Oscillospiraceae bacterium | reverse complement strand
CCGTGCCGCCCATGGGGGCGGTGCCCACCTTCAGGACGGGGGCGGCGTTCTGGTTGCCGTCGCCGTTTTCCAGTACGTCGATGGCGTCGGAGAGCAGCTGGCGGCTCATGTGGGCGCCGATCTGGCGGAGGGTCACCGAGAAGAGGTCCAGCTTCTGGTAGCGGATGGCCTCGTAGGACGCCACCAGCATACGGCCACGCTTGTGGAGCTTCACCAGATTCTCCTGGGTGCGGATCTGGGTCTGAGGCAGGTCGGCCCCCTCGGCCACCCACTTGACCTCCTTCTGCCCCTTGGTGGGGTTGGAGGTGATGGAGCGGTAGTCCATGCCGTTGATGTTGGTCACACACGCCGTAATGGCGGGCAGAAGGTCGGTCTCCTCCATGCCCTGGCGCACGCTGCGGGCCATGTACTCAGGAAACAGCACCGCCGACTGGGCGGTCTGGAAAAACTTCTCCACCGCATCGCTGCCCGGACCCTTGACCTTGATGTCAAACCGCTTGAGCTGCCGCTGATAGGCGTCCAGCCCCTCCAGGGCGGTGCCCTTGTAGCGCTCCGAGGGATCCTCGGCCTCCAGCACCGCGGTAAAGCTCTTTCCGGCCACCCCATACATACCCTTTTCCAGCTTCACATTCTCAAAATGACTGCTCATATTTCCTTCCTCCTTACAGCTTGATGGTGATGATGCCCGCGCCGTCGTCGGCCACCACCAGATACTCCTGGCCCTTGTCCGTGCTGCCTGTGGCGGTGGAGACCTTCTTCACACCGCCGCTGCCGTCCCCGGTAAGCGTCACATAGCCCACCGTCACCGTGCTGTCGGCGCACTTCACCTGGGCAAAGCCCCCGGTCTGTACCCCCACGCAGCCGCCCCGGTCGTTGCCGACGGCCACACCGCAGAACCGGCTCCCCGCGGCGCAGAGCTTCACGGTGGAATCCCCGCTGCAAGCCACGGTCTGCCCGGTCTTCACCGTCCCGTCGGCGTAAAAGGTAGCCGCCACCTCTCCGATCCCCTCAAAGGAAACCTTCTTGCTCATACTCTCTTCCTCCTTTTTAGTTTACATAACTTTCATCAGACAAGGAATGCCTTGTCCTCGATTGCTCTCTCGCTCTGTCCGTTTCCATAGCTCAGCTGCACCAACCCCCGGCTCTCCTCCCCCTTCCGGGAGAACAGCTCCTTCAGGGCTGTCAGCTCACGTTCCTCCAGCTTTCCGGTGATGGAACGGATCACGTCCATCTCCAGCCCGGGGACCTCCAACGCCGCCAGCTTCACCACCTGGCTCCGCAGCTCCTCCAGGTACCGCCGTCCCAAAGCGGCCGCCTTCTCCAGCTCCGCCAGCTCCTCCCGGAGCCCGGGCCGCTCCATGGCCAGCTCCTTCAAACTGGGCCCCAGGCCCTTCATGACCCCCGCCTTAGGCTGGGCGGGTACCGCCACAAAAGACCACTCGTAGGCGTCCCTGGCCCCTTTCAGCTCCCCCCAGCACAGCTTACCGTTGTATGTCCGCCCCTTCTCATGGCGGCACTTCCCCATCTCCTCGCCGCACACCGAGCAGACCTCTTTCTCCACGCTGCACCCCACGCTGACCTCTTTTTTGATGCCCCCCTCGATCTCGGCGATGAGGTTGGCGTTGGCCTCGTTTCGCAGCATATAGGCCCAGGCCTTCAGGTAGCAGGCCGGATCCCCCGCCTTGGTGACTTTCCCCGGCTCCTCCACCACCTCGGTCCTGTAGATCCGTGCGCTCTGGCCACACGCCGACCAGTTGTGGTCAAAAATGCCGCTCCTGCCCACAAAGAGCCCGGAGAGCTCCTCTAAGGTCTCCCGGGAAAACCGCTCCCACTCCCGGTCGATCTCGTTGTCGCACAGCCGCACCGTAAAGGTGTAGACCTCCCCGGCCTTCAGTTCCTTCCTGCTCAGCTGGTTGATGAGCGCCAGGTCCTCCTTGCTCACCTGGCTCTCCCCCACCGCGCTGACTTCCTTCTGAATGTTCATTCTCTTTCCTCCTCGTATAATAAGATTCAAGTTAATAGATTTCGGGTATCAGTGGGCTATGAGATGCCCGTGATACAATAGCTGTAGGACAGCAGGGACAAGTTCTCT
>JAGBDQ010000248.1 GCA_017937415.1 Oscillospiraceae bacterium | reverse complement strand
TAGCTCTGGCGGCGGGAGGAGGCGGTGGACTCCATGCCCATTCTCCGGCCGTTGAACTTGTCAATCATGTAGGTCTTGAGGATGCCCTTCTCAATGAGGACCCGCTTGCGGGAGGGAGTACCCTCGTCGTCGATGTTGATGGAGCCCCAGGCGCCGGGGATGGTGCCGTCGTCGATGGCGGTGACCTTCTCGTTGGCGATCTTCTGCCCCAGCTTGCCGCAGAACTGGCTCTGGCCGTAAGCCACGCTGGAGGCCTCCAGAGAGTGGCCGCAGGCCTCGTGGAAGATGACGCCGCCGAAGCCGTTGTCGATGGCCACGGGCATGACGCCGGCGGGGCAGTAGCCCGCCCCGGCCATGGTGACCGCCTGCTTGGCGGCGTGGATGCCGGTGGCCTTGGGGTCGATGAACTCAAACATCTCAAGGCCCATCCGCCGTCCGGGACGGCAGCCGCCGGTCTGGGCCCCCTGGCCCTTATCGGCCACGGCCGAGATCATCAGCCGGGTGCGGATCTGCCGGTCCTGGGCGTACACCCCGTCGGTGGAGGCGATGAGGATGTTGTGGTCCACATCCAAGAAGGTGCCCTCCACCTGCACAATGGCGTCGTCGTAGCCCTTGGCGGCAAAGTAGGCGTCCTTCAGAATGGTGATCTTGTCCTTGTTCTCCACATTGGCGGGGACGAGCTTCACCGGGTGGATGTCCTCAAATTTGGACTCCTTCAGAACGATGTCGATCCCGGCGGTCCCCTGGCCCAGGGCGTCGGCGGCCTGCTGGGCGCAGCGGAGAAGTCCCGCCTCGCTGGTGTCCACGGTGGAGGCCATCACGCTGCGAAGGCCCTTATAGACCCGGACGGCGGCGCCGGCCACCACGGTGTCCCCGATGGTGTCCACCTTATCGGAGATCATGTTGATGGTGTGATTGAGCGTGTTTTCGGCAAAAAGCTCGGCATAGTCGGCGCCGGTGGACACCGCTTTTGCCAGGACCCGCTCGCAAACTGCTTTTGAGATCATAGCCTGCACTCCTTTAGTATACTCTTCCAGTTTTGGGCAACCAGATGGTAAGTTATATTTTACCACCTTCCGTCCCCGATGGCAACAGAAAATTTACTGTGTTGTACTGTTAAATTGTCAGCAGGCCTCTGTCCGCTTATTCTTCCACCAAGGTATATTCGCCGGTGATCTCCCCCACCCGGGCGGAGGGGTCAAGGCGCAGGATGCCGTTGCAGTCCAGGTGCCCGATGACGCAGCCGGGGCCGATGGTCACGTCGGTGCCGTTCACCGTGTCGGCCTCCACACAGGCCAGGGCCACCGTGGTGGCCTCGATGAGGCCCAGCTTGGAGCTGGTCGTGCCCCCGCAGCCCGTATGCCCTATGCGTAAGATCGTGGAGCGGCCCACAGTGACCGTGAAACCGCTGTTCTGCTGCCGGTTCCAGATGATCACCTCGTCCCCCACCACCTCGCTGGCCGAGATGCGCCCATCCACATGGACCTTGTCGGCCGAGACCTGGCCGTCGGTCTTCAGGGCGCCGTCCACCTCGATCTCATCGGCGGAGATGTCCCCCCTGGCGGTAATGGCGCCGTCCACCTCAATGGTCCTGGCCGTGAGGCTGCCCGTCACCTTGACCGCGCCGTCCACCTCCAGACGGCCGCATTCCAGCGTTTCTCCCTCCACGGTGACGGCCCCGTCCACCTCTAAGTCCTCCACCCGGGCGGTGCCGGTGACTCTCACGGCCCCGTTGACCTCCATCTGCCTGGCCTCCAGAGTGTCCGTACAGCTCAGGGTGCCGTTGATCTCGGCCTCCTCGGCCTGAACGGCGCCCCCGCACTTCAGGGTACCGTTGACCTCCAGCCGCTGGGCGGCGCAGGCGCCGGCGCACTTCCCCACGCCGTTGATCTCTACCGTATCATACTCGCCGGGGGCAAAGCTGCCGATGGCGTCGATTTCCACGTTGTTCATACTCTGTTCCTCCTTGTTTGATATTTCAGATTCAGGGCCCCCGCGATGGGGCCAAGGTCCCAGTCCCCCAGCCGTTCCAGCTCCCGGTCCAGGACCAGGGGCGCGGCCGTTTTCCGCAGCAGCAAGTGAAGGTCCTCCCTCTCCGTCCGGAAGAGGGTCAGTGTGGCGTCAGCCAGGCCGTCAAACTCCCTGGCCGCCCCCAGCACCATGGCCAGCAGCTCCTCGCTCTCCTCGGCTGTCGCCCCCCGCTCCTCCAAGATCCGGGAGCAGACCGCGAAGGCCACCACCTCGCTGAACTCGTAGCTGTCCTTGGGACAGACCTGAGCGATCACCGGAAGAAGATCGGGCAAGATCTCGGACATGCCCTCCAACTGCTCCGCCCTGCAGAAGCCAGCAGGGGCGGCCTGGGGGTTCAGGAGCTGGGAAAGTTCTTCCAGGGAGAAGTTGTCCTTGGCCTCCTGGATGGTGCGGATGCGGCTCAGGATCTGCTCCCGGGGAAAGAAGGTCTCCTGCCCGGTATAGGCCGAGCGCTTGATGAACCATTCCTCCGGGATGAGCCCCTGCCGCTTCCAGCGGTAAAGCTGGCCGTAGGAGATGCCGGTCAGGGCCAGCAGCTCCTTTTTTGAGATCAGATCCATAGTATCACCTCGTAACGTAACATTGTTTTGTTTCACTGGCATAGTCAGCATACACCTTCCCCGCGCACCTGTCAACCCCTTTTTTCACTTTTTTCGGGGGGAGATGTCCAAAGCTGTGCGAAAGGAAGCCCCGGACCTCACGGGCCCAGGGCTTCCCTTTCTGTCTCCCCTTATTCTCCCATCACCTTGGCCAGGCCAAACTGGTAATAGGCCTCGATGGTCTCCCGGAGCTCCTCGTCGGGGTACTCCATGTAGGAATCGTAGTAATCCTTTTGGAGCCAATGCAGATCCTCGATCAAAATGTTTTTCTCCTTCAGGAATTCCCTCTGCTCCTCGGTGAGAGCCTCCTCCCGCTCCTCCAGAATGCGGGCCTGCTCCCAGGCATTGAACTCCTCCACGGTCCATTCGTTGGGATCCTCGCCGGGCAATCTTTCCAGAAAGTAGTCGGCCAGTCCGGCCCGGGCCACGGTCCGGGCCTCGGTGAGGACTCTGTATTCGCTGTAGGTCCTCTTGTGGGCGTTGGGCAC
>JAGBDQ010000247.1 GCA_017937415.1 Oscillospiraceae bacterium | reverse complement strand
TTCTCCGCCGAGTACGAGATGGCGGGCACCACCTCAGCGGGCAAGCCCAAGAACGACACCTTTATCTTCGAGGGCACCACCGAGGACGGCATCATCAAGACCCTGAACTTTGACATCATCCGCAACAAGGGTATGGAGGATGAGTACTCCAAAAAGGGCATCATGGGCTATATGATGAATGTGGCCGACGCCGCTGTGACCAAGGCCGACGACGGCAGCCTGAGCCTGTCCCTCAATGTGTACGGCTATGAAGAGAAGTTCGACTTTGGCCAGTATATGGTCTACGGCACCCTGGCCGGCCTCACCGAGGACGCCACCTTTGGTGACATGACTGTGACCTCCTACACCGGCGAGGTGCTGGACCTGGAGAAGTCCACCACCCTCTACCAGTATCTGGCTTCCGAGGCGGGCATTACCCTCACCGGCGAGACTCCCCTGAAGGATCTGGTGGCCATCTGCGGCCTTTACAAGGACGGTGCCTTCACAGAGGGCAGCAACCGGGTGTCCTTCGCCGGCTTCCACGGCGGCCGGAGCTACGGCGAGCAGATCGACGCCATCGTGGAGCACATCCTCACCCACAACATGACCCTGGAGGATGTGTACACCATGTTCCAGACCGTGAACCAGTCCTCCGAGCCCATCTCGGAGCGGGACACGGTGGCCGGGGCCACCATCGCCTTCGTGGGCGACTTCCAGCGCATGGTCTACCTGGCCATCCACGGTGAGCTCTTTGAGGGCGTGGTGGGGACCACCCCCGTGGAGGGCGGCACCCGGTATGAGGTGGTGACCCAGGGCTACGCCGGCGAGGTGGAGACCTACGTGGTCATCGACGGCGACGGCAAGATCACCAGCATCTCGGTGCGGGACGCCCAGGAGACCCCCGAGGTGGGCGGCAAGCTTACCGAGGACAACTCCGAGTTCATTCAGGCCCTCATCGCGGGCCAGGACGACCTGACCAAGGTGGACACGGTCTCGGGCGCCACCTTCACCTCCAACGCCCTTTTGAAGGCGGTGAACTTCGCCCTCTCCGCCGCAAAGCAGGGCTGATTCCTCACCCAAACAGCTTAAAAAATGCCGGGAGCAGTTCGATTTGAACTGCTCCCGGCGCTTTTTCATGCGCGGTTCCGGAAGAAATTTCTGATCCCGGACCGTCGGCCATCGTTACTTCCGTCCGCCCTCGACAGCCGCAATGATCCCCCGGTCTCCCGCCTGGGCGGCGTGGGACTCCACCTCCGCCTTGTTTTTGGGGCTGCGGGTAAGTACGGCGGGGCCCTGGACACAGCCTCCCTCGCAGGCCATTCCCTCCAGGAAGTTGACCCCGCCGACCCCCTTGGACATTTTCAGCAGCTCGGTCCGGCAGGCGGCGATCCCCGAACAGGCTACGGCGTTGAGGCTGAACTGCTCCTGGGTCACCCCCTGCTCCTTCAGCCCCTGGGCCACGGCGGCGGCTACCCCGCCGGAGCGGGCAAAGGCGCGGCCGTAGCCGCTGGCCTGGTCCAGCGAGGTCTCCTTCAGTTTCTCAGGCTCCAACTTTTTGGACTGGAGGAGGGCGTACAGCTCCTCAAAAGTCAGCACATTGTCAATGGCGCCCATGGTCTTGCCCAGACGCATCTCCCCCTTTTTGGCCACACAGGGCCCCACAAAGACCACCTTTGCCCGGGGATCCCTGGCCTTGATGGCCCGGCCGATCATCACCATAGGGGACGGGGTCTGGGAGATATAGGGCGCCAGGTCAGGGAAGTTCTTTTCCACATAGTCCACAAAAGCAGGGCAGCAGGAGGAGATGAGCTTCCCCTTCTTCACCAGCTCGGCGCTCTCGGCCTTGGCGGTCATGTCGGCGCCAAGGGCCACCTCAGACACGTCATGGAAGCCAAGTTTCTTAAGCCCGGTGACCACCTGGCCCAAAGTGGCCGGGGCGAACTGCCCGGCAATGGAGGGGGCCATCACGGCGTAGACCTTGTAATCCCAGCGTTTGGAGCCCTGGAGAAGCTGGATCACTTCCACGATCTGGGACTTGTCCGTCACCGCACCAAAGGGGCACTGGTACACGCAGGTACCGCAGGAGATACACTTGTTCACGTCGATGGACGCCTTTTTGTTCTCCCCCATGGAAATGGCGCCGGGGATACAGCCCCGCTCGCAGGGCCGCTGGTTCTTCTGAATGGCGCCGTAGGGACACACCGAAACGCACTTGCCGCAGGCAATACACTTCTCATGGTCAATGACCGCCCGGTGGTTGACCACCGTGATAGCCTCCTTGGGGCAGGAATGGACGCACCGTGTGGCAATGCACCCCCGGCAAGCGGGGCCTACCTCTACCTGGGTCACGGGGCACTCGTCACAGGCGATCTCCACCACCTCCACCACGCCGGGATAGACCGGGTCGCCCCCCAAGGCCAGTTTGACCCGCTCTTCCACCACGGCACGCTCCTTATAGATGCAGCAGCGCATACGGGCTTCAGGGCCTGGGATCACATTCTGGGGGATATTCAAAACGCCGGTGGTCAGCCTGTCCTCCCAGGCAAGCTGGGCCACCTCCTTCAGCACCTCATGGCGCAGCTCCTGTACGGAAGTTTCAAACTTTCTCATGTTCCTTCTCCTTCCGAAGTGTCTTTTTTTTATCAATTACGCCCTATATTGTACTATGGCCCTCTGACCTCTGTCAACGGCGAAACCATGGGCATTTTTCCCGAAAATCCCAGCCCCGGAAGGGCAAAAATATTCCGTTTTTCCCCGTACTCTTTTCTTCTTTCGCTCCGCACCGGAAAAGCCCTCCCCGCATAGCTTGGATTGAGCCGATTTTTTGGAACGGAGGGTCTTTTATGGAATCAAACGTTACGTTTTTTCTGGGGGCCAACGCCCCTTCCGGCTTTTACTCTCTTTACGACGAGCTCCTTCCTCCGGAGCGGGCCCGGCGGATCTTCCTCCTGAAGGGCGGGGCTGGCTGCGGCAAATCCACCCTCATGGGAAAGGTGGCCAAGGCCCTGGAGGCTCAGGGGGAAAGTGTGGAATACATACGCTGCTCGGGAGACCCGGACAGTCTGGACGCCGTCCTCTTTCCCCATCTGGGCGCCGCCATTGTGGACGCCACCGCCCCCCATGTCCGGGAGCCCAAGTTCCCCGGCGTGGTAGAGAGCTATGTGGACCTGGGCCGCTTCTATGACCATGAGGCTCTGGTCCCCCTGCGGGAGGAGATCGTGGCAGCCACCACCGGCTATCAAAGCCACTACAGGGGAGCCTACCGCCGCCTCACCGCCGCCGCCCAGCTCATGGAGGACAACCGGGCTCTGCTCCTCACCCCCCAGCTGGAGGCCAAACTCCAAAAGCGGGCCCGGGGCATTCTTTCCCGGGAGATAAAGAAAACCGGCCGCGAGCCCGGCGAGCTGCGCCGCCGCTTTTTAGGGGCTGTGTCCTGCCAGGGCCGCGCTTGCCTGTTCGGTACGGTAGACGCCCTCTGCCGCAAGGTCTATGAGCTCTGTGACACCTACGCCCTGGCCGGCGGGATGCTCACCACTCTGGCGGCCGGTGCCCTGGCGGCCGGGTACGATGTGACCCTGTGTTCCTCTCCCCTCTTCCCTGACCGGGCGGAGCATCTGATCATCCCCGAGCTGGGCCTCGGATTTGTCACCTCCACTCCCGAGCTTCCCTACCCCGGCCGGCCCTACCGCCGCATTCGGGTGGACGCCATGGTGGAGCGGGAGGCCATGGTCCAGCTTCGCTCCCGGCTGAAATTCTCCCGGAAGGTCCAGGCCGCTCTGCTCTGTGAGGGCATCGACGCCCTCCGCGCCGCCAAGGAGGAGCACGACCACTTAGAGGCGCTTTACAATCCTCATGTGGATTTTGAGGGGGTGGACCGCCAGGCCGGGGAGATCACCCGCGAGCTCATGGCCCTGAGCGAGTAAGCCTTTTCCCCTATGTTTCGGAGGGGGCGGGCCGCATTTCTGCGGCCTGCCCCCTTCCGTTTTCCGCATACGGGACACGCCGTGGGGCATAGGCTTTTCCGAAAGGGGGGCTATGCTTGCAGACCATGTCCGGATTCCGCAGCGCGGTGATCCTCACCGCTGTCAATCTATTTTCCCAAGGGGCCCGCTTCCTGTTCCAGGTCCTCCTCTCCCGCTCGGTGAGTCCCGAGGCACTGGGCCTTTACCAGCTTGTCATGTCGGTGATGCCCGTCCTTATGAGCCTCACCGCCGTGGGCTTTGTCTCGGCCTGCTCCCAGCTCACCGCCCGGTACCGGGCCACCGGCAACCACAAGGCCGCCAAACAGGCCCTTCGGCTCTGCCTGGCGGGGTTTTTTCTGGCCTTTTCCCTTGCGGCTCTCATCTCCCTCCCGCTGAGGGAGTGGATCGCCGGGGCCCTGCTGGGAGAGCCCCGGGTGTCTCCCGCCCTGGCCCTTCTGCTTCCCCTGGTCCTGCTCACCGGAGTGGAAAACCTCCATAAAAACTTCTTTTACGGCGCGGGGGCGGTGGTGGAGCCCGCCCTTACCGAGGTGGGGGAGCAGATCATCCGCACCGGGGCGGTGCTGGGGCTTTTGTGGTACTGCCTGCCGGAAACCCCGGCGGGAGCCGTGACCCTGATCCTTTGGGGCATGATCCTGTGCGAGGTCTTTTCGGCCTGTACCCTCACCCTGCTCTTTCACCGGGCGGTGGGGCCATATCCTCCCGGAGCCGGGATCGGCCGCAAGACCCTCTCGGCCCGGATCGCCGCCATCGCCTTTCCTGTGGGTCTCAACGCCCTGCTGGGCAACCTGATGGGGGCCTGGACCTCCGCCCTGATCCCCCGTGCTCTGGTCCGTGCCGGGGCCGACCAGGCCCAGGCTCTCAGCGCATTTGGTATCCTCCGGGGCATGACTCTCCCCCTTCTCTCCCTGCCCACGGCGGTCATCGGGGCATTGTGCCTGGTGCTCCTTCCTAAAATGGCCCAGGCCCACGCGCTGGGCCGCCATGATCTTTGCCGAAGCCGGTTGAATAAGGCCCTCACCGCCACCGCCCTTTGGGTCATGCCCACCTCGGCCCTCACCGCCGTGACGGCCCCCGTCCTGGGGGATCTTCTCTTTCACCAGAGCGCCGCCGGGGACGGGGCCATTCCCTTCGCCCTGGCCGTGGCCCTCTCCTGCTTTGAAAGTGTGCTGACCGTCTCCCTCAACGCCTTAGGCAGGCAAGCCAGGGTAGCGTGGCACTCTCTTCTCTGCGGATGTGTCCAACTGGCCCTTACCTGGAGTTTGATGGCCCTGGGCGGCGGGTTGGGCGGCTATGCCCTGGCTATGATCCTCTCCTCCCTTCTGGGTCTTTGGCTGGATGCCAGGGTCCTGAGGCAGGTCATCGGCATGAAAGCCCGCTGGTTTGATTGGCTGGTGGCCCCCGGCCTGGCCGCCCTCCTCTCCGCCCTCTGCGCCAACCTGCTCCTCCCCCTTCTGGCCTCCCTGGGGGAGCTGGGCGCCTGCGGTGGGACCCTGGCCTTTGGCCTGGTGGTTTATCTTGCCGCCCTGGCCGCCATGGGGGTTTTCCCCCGAAAAAGTGTCCTCACTTAAAACTTTCAGGATAAAAAACAAATAAAGAGGGTTGACAAGACTTTCTTCCTGTGGTATAGTCTCCCTTGTCCTCATGGGGGAGTAGCAAGCGGGAAACCGCAGCAAGTCAACATTCCCGGTCTTTTTCAGACCTGGCTTGCTTTCGATTGCGAGACTCATGTGCCAGCACTGTGGCGCATGGAGTCTCTTTTTTTGTCATAGAGCTCCGGTATCGCGCCATAGTGTGATACCGGAGTTTTTTGCGCAAAATCTGAAACCATGGAGGAATGAAAATGACGGATGTACCCAATTTTGTATTCAGCAGTGTCCTGCTGGGCGTCGGTCTGGCCATGGACGCCTTCTCGGTGTCCCTGGCCAACGGCCTGCGGGAGCCCGGAATGGGCAAAGCCCGCATGGGCGCCATCGCCGGAGTCTTTGGCGGCTTTCAGGCCCTGATGCCCCTTGCAGGCTGGTTCTGCGTCCACACCATCGCCCAGACCTTCGCCGCGGTCCAGCCCTGGATCCCATGGATCGCTCTTATTCTTCTCGCCTACATCGGCGGGAAAATGCTGATCGAGGGGCTTCGTTCCGGCGACGGGGAGGAACCGCCGCCGGCGGTGGGCCTGGGCGGCCTTCTCCTTCAGGGGGTGGCCACCTCCATCGACGCCCTCAGCGTGGGCTTTACCATCGCCGACTACACCTTTTCCATGGCCCTGGGCGCCGCCCTCATCATTGCCGCCGTCACCTTCCTCATCTGCCTTGCGGGGCTGCGGCTGGGCAAAACCTTCGGCACCAAGCTCTCCCGGGGCGCCTCCATTTTAGGCGGCGTGATTTTGATCGCCATCGGCCTCAGGACCTTCCTCAGTGGGGTGGGCATTTTCTGATCTGTCCCATCCCCAATACCACCTGATACATACAAAAGAAAAGGAGAAATCTGCTATGCTGACCGCTGTACTTCTGTATTGTCTGGGACTTGTGCTCCTCATCAAGGGAGGGGACTGGTTTGTGGACGGCTCGGTTGGGGTGGCCCACCGGTTTGGGGTCCCTGAGCTCATCATCGGCGCCACCGTGGTCTCCATCGGCACCACCCTGCCTGAGGTGATGGTGTCGGCCACCTCGGCCCTCCAGGGCCACGGGGAGATCGCTTACGGAAACGCCATCGGCTCCATTATCTGCAACACCGCCCTCATCGCCGCCCTGACCGTAGCCATCCGGCCCAGCAAGGTAGATAAAAAGAGCCTTCTCTCTCCCGTGCTCTTCTTTTTCGCCGCCGCGGCCTACTACCTCTTCAACGCCTATGTGCTGGGCGGCTTCTCCCGGGTATCGGGCGTCATCTTAGTGACCGTCTTTGTGTTCTACATGATCTTCACCGTCAACCAGGGCCGGAAAAACCCCGCTCCCGCCCAGGAGAGCACGGATGAGGTCAAGCCCCTGGGCAAGTCCCTGCTGCTGTTGGCGGTGGGCGCCGTCCTCATCGCCGTGGGAGCCAACCTGCTGGTGGACAACGGCATTCTCATCGCCCAGGGCCTTGGGGTCCCGGAGAGCGTCATCGCCCTCACCTTTGTGGCCCTGGGCACCTCCCTTCCCGAACTGGTCACTGCCGTCACCTCCCTCATCAAGGGCCACGGGGCCCTCTCCCTGGGCAACATCATCGGGGCTAACCTCTTCAACTTAGTGCTGGTCAGCGGCGTGTCGGTGCTCCTCTCCCCCTTCTCCCTCCCCGAGAGCAAGACCATCGCCGGCATCAACGCCTCCCTGGTGCTGGATATGCCCGTGATGATCGCCGTCATGTGCCTGCTCACCCTGCCCGCCCTCATCAAGGGCAAGCTCTCCCGGTGGCAGGGCGTGACCCTGCTGGGCATCTACGCCGGGTTCTGCGTGCTGCAATTTACCCTTTGATCGGTGCAAAAACAGGGCTCCCCTTCCTTCACGGATGGGGAGCCCTGTTTGCTTATTTCGCCATAAAGAACCGCTCCAGAAGGCTCTGGAAGATCTTGGGGATGGTGAGCCGGGGCACCTCATTGGCGGCCACCAGAGGGATGGTCTCCACCACCTCGCCGGCCACCGTGACCTTCATCTCCCCCAGCTTCTGGCCTGCCTCCACCGGGGCCTCCACGTCAGCGCAGAGGGCGATGGAGGTCTCCACCTGGTTCACCTTGGTCTTTTCCACCAGGATCCGGCTCTCTCCGCCCAGAATGGGCTGGACGGTCTCCTGCTCGCCCAGCAGCACCTTCACCGCCGGGATGGCCTGATCCGGCTTCACATCCAGCACCGTATAGGCGGCAAAGCCGAAGTTCAGAAGGGCCTGGGCGTCCCGGCTCCGGGCGTCCTTGTCGGGACAGCCCAGCACCACGGCAATCAGCTCCATGCCATCCCGCTCGGCGGTGGCCGACACGCAGAACCCAGCGGCGTCGGTGGAGCCGGTTTTCAATCCGGTACACCCCTCGTAAAACCGTACCAGCTTGTTGGTGTTGGCAAGCTGAAAGGCCCCGTCCCGGAGGGAGTCCATCCAAATGGTGGAATACTCCCGGATCTTGGGATGATTCAGGATCAGCTCCCGGCTCATGAGGGCAATGTCGTGGGCTGAGGTGAGATGCCCCGGGGCGGGCAGGCCGGTACAGTTCATAAAGGTGGTGTCGTTCATGCCCAGCTCGTGAGAGCGCTGGTTCATCCGCTCCACGAAGGAGCTCTCGCTCCCGGCTAAATACTCGGCCAGGGCCACGCTGGCGTCATTTCCTGAGGCCACGGCCACCGCCTTGAGAAGGTCGTGGACCGTCATGACCTCCCCCTCCTTCAAATAGACCTGGCTGCCCCCCATGGAGGCCGCCCGGGCCGAGACCTGGACCGTACTCTCTAATGTGAAGGCCCCGCTGTCCAGCGCCTCCATCACCAACAGAAGGGTCATGATCTTGGTGACGCTGGCAGGCTCCAGGCGGTCGTGGGACGCCTTCTCATACAGGATCTCCCCGGTCTCCTTCTCCATGAGAAGGACGGCCTTGGCCGCGGTCTCCGGCTCTCCCGCCGCCCGGACGGATGGGGTCACAACCCCTAAGAGCAGAGCGGCTGTCAGGGCCGCCGCGCATATTTTTTTCACAGATGATTCCTCCCTGTCGTATTTCTTCCGCGTCTATGCAAAAGGATGTGGAGGAAAAAAAGCTTCTATACAAATCTGACGCAATTTGATATAATGAAAAAACTGGCGAAATTTCCGCCGGACAGGCTTTTTGACTGGTAAAGAAAGAGAGATGGAATGTTCCATGAGGGAAAAATCCGAGTGCTGGCTTACCCTGTGGGGACGGGCATGGCTGGACTGGATGAAGCCGATCTGGTTCCCGGCTGTGATCTTTTTTCAGGAGTTGGTGGTCCACATCTGGGCCTTCGGATTCCAGACCGACCGCGCTTTTCTTTATATCTGGCTCTTTTCGGTCTCCCTGGGGCTTTTTTGCAGCTTTTTCTGCTCCCTCTGGGGGCCGAAGGGCTGCCGCTTCTGGACGGCGCTTCTCACCGCCCTTTTGACCCTCTGGTTCTGTGTGCAGACGGTATATTTTACCATCTTCCGCACTTTTGTGGTCCTCTACTCGGTGGGAGGCGCCGGACAGGTCCTCCAGTTCTGGCGGGACATTCTGGCCGGGATCCGCGCCGCCTGGCTCCCGCTGCTCCTTCTGCTGCTGCCCCTCATTTGGCTTTTGATTTTCGGCAGGCGCTACACCACCAAAAAGGGGTGGAATTTCCGCTCCGCTGCCCTGCTGCTCCTTTGCTCCGTGGGCTTTTTCTTTGCCGGCAGCGCCGCCGTGGACTCCTCCACCCAGGGGGTGCTCTCGGCCCGCTACCTCTACCGGGAGGACTTTATCCCCCAGCTTGCCGTGGGCCGGTTCGGGGTGATGACCACCCTACGGCTGGACGCAAGGCAGCTTTTTCTCTCCTCCATGCCCCGCTCTGAGGTCCCCGAGGACACCCCCGTGCCCACTCCCGCCGAAAGCCTGCCGCCCCAGGGCACACCGGAGCCCACTCCCGAGCCCACCCCCACCCCGGTGGTCTATGAGGCCAACGTGATGGAGCTTGACTTTGAGGCCATGGCCGAAGCTGAAAAAAACAAAACTCTGAAAGCCATGCACCAGTATTTTGCCCAAGTAAAGCCCACCATGCAGAATGAATACACCGGCTATTTCAAGGGCAAAAACCTGATCCTCATCACCGCCGAGGGCTTCTCCCGGTTTGCCGTAGATGAGGAGCTGACCCCCACCCTCTACAGGCTCTCCCACGAGGGCTTTGTCTTTGAAAATTTCTACAATCCCCTGTGGTGGGTCTCCACTTTGGATGGGGAGTACGCCGCCACCACCTCCCTCATTCCCAAGCCCGGCGTGTGGTCCATGGCCAGGTCGGCGGACAACTCCATGTATTTCACCATGGGCAACCAGCTTCGCCGGGCGGGCTACGCCACCCGGGCCTACCATGACCACACCTACAGCTACTACCACCGGGACCAGTCCCACCCCAATCTGGGCTACGACTACAAGGGGGTAGGAAATGGGCTCCAGATCACCAAACAGTGGCCGGAATCCGATCTGGAGATGATGGAGGTCACAGGGCCCGAATACATTGGCAGCGAGCCCTTCCACACCTACTACATGACGGTGAGCGGCCACCTCAACTACACCTTTATGGGCAACACCATGTCCACCAAGCACCGGGACGAGGTGGCCCACCTACCCTACAGCGAAGGCCCCCGGGCCTACCTGGCCTGTCAGATGGAGCTGGACCTGGCCCTGGAAAACCTTCTGAAGCAGTTGGAGGAGGCCGGAGCGCTGGAAAACACGGTGATCTGCCTCTCGGCCGACCACTACCCCTACGGTCTGGACGAAAAACAGCTCGCTGAACTGAACGGCGGACCGGTGGATATGCGCTTTGACGTGTACCACAGCACCCTGATCCTCTGGTGCGGCGGCATGGAGGAGCCGGTGGTCATCCACAAGCCCTGCTCCTCCCTGGACATTCTCCCCACCCTCTCCAATCTCTTTGGGCTGGAGTATGACTCCCGGCTGCTCATGGGCCGGGACATTCTCTCGGACTCCCCCGCCCTGGTCATGTTCTCCGACCGGAGTTTTATTACCGATCTGGGGCGCTACGACGCCCAGAGCGATACCTTCACCCCCAATGAGGATACGGAGGTCTCTCCCACCTACGCCCTGGAGATCATGGAGGAGGTCAACAACAAATTCCAGTATTCCAAGCTGATTCTGGAGCAGGACTATTACCGGAAAATCGGGCTGGACACCGACCAGTAAAGAAAAAGTGCTTGGTGTAAACGGAACCGCCCCATACTGCGCAAACAGCACAGTATGGGGCGGCTCTGTCTTTTTCCCTTATTTCCTCTCTCCGGTCATGGTCTGGGTCACAATATCCACCATGATGTCATAGGTCATCTGTCCGGTGAGGTAGCCGAACACATTGCCGTCCCGGTCGATCATAAAGGTGGTTGGAAAAGCGGTGATGCCGTAGCCGTTAAACAGGCCGCCCTCTGTGTCCATCAGCACCGGGTAGGTATAGCCGTTGTCCTCCAAAAACGCGGCGATCTCCTCCGCCGTTTTCTCTCCGCCCACCCCGGGCCAGGCCACCCCCAGCACGATGAGGGCATTCTCCCCCTCCCGGCTGTAGTTCTCGTAGAGCTGCTGGATCTCGGGCATCTCTGCCCTGCAGGGCGGGCACCAGGTGGCCCAGAAGTTGAGGAAGATGGTCTTGCCCGCATAATCCGCCAGGGAATGGGTATTGCCAAACTGGTCGGTCAGGGTAAAGTCCAGAGCGGGGATAGCGTTGGGATCCACCGTCTCCTCCGGCTCCTCCGAGAGCTCGGGCTCCTGGGTCTCCGGCGGCGTTTCTGTAGGGGAAGGCGACGCTGCCGCGGTGGGCTTTGGTTCGGGCGTCTCTGTGGGCTCCGGTGTGTCCGAAGCTGCCGCGGCAGGTGTCGGCTCTGGTGTTGATGTGATGTCCGGCGTCTCTGTGGGCTCCGGTGTTGTTTCGGGTGTCGGTGTTGGCTCGGGCGTCGGCTCTGCCTCCGGCGTCACCACAGGCGGCGCATCCGTGGGCGACGGGGTGGGGATGCTCTCCACCGCCGCCGTGGGGGCGGGAGGGGAAGACAATCCGGACAGCCAGCCCGACAGCTTCTCCATGCCGCCGCTGAGCATCAGGATGCCCATGAGGATCATCAGGGCGCCGCCCACCTTCACCGTGTATTTCACCACATTTTGATGGCTCTTGAAAAAGGCCAGCAGGGCGGTGGTAAAGACCCCCACCGCCAAAAAAGGAAGCACAAAGCCCAGGGTATAGACCCCCATCAGGGCCATACCCTCCCAGCGGGTAGCGGCCGAGGCCGTCATCAGCAGCACGCTGGTCATGGCCGGGCCCACGCAGGGGGTCCAGGCAAAGCTGAAGGTAAAGCCCATCACCAGGGCGGTCAGAGGGGACATGGTCCATTTATCCAGGCGGAAGGGCAGCCGCCGCTCCCGGTTCAGGGCCTGGGATGTCCCGAACACCCCCAGCTGATAAAGGCCGAACAAAATCACCAGCACGCCGCCGATACGGGCAAACCAAAGCTGATTTTCCTGAAAAAAGTGTCCCAGGGCCGAGGCCCCCAGCCCCAGCAGGACAAAGGCGAAGCTGACCCCAATGACAAAGAACAAGGTATGGAGCAGCACCTTTTTCCGGTCATACCGCCAGACTCCGTCCTCCCCCCGGACCCCGGTCCCGCCCGAGAGATAACCGATATAGAGGGGCAGCAGGGGCAGCACGCAGGGGGAAAAGAAGCTGAGCAGTCCCTGCAAAAATACGGTGAGGGCGGACACACTCACATTGACGTTAAACCCCATCGAAAGCCCTCCTTCTCTCTCATTTTTTCACCACAACACAGGTCTTATGGCCGTAATAGCGGAAGGCATCAATGGCCTCCGCGGTGATCCTCTCCCCGCACACTAAGATAGGCACGGCGGGAGGGCAGCTGACCGAAGGAGCGGCCAGCACCCGGCCCAGGGCGTCCTCTATCGGCACAGTCTCTTTGGGGCCGAGGATGGCCTGCCGGATGGACAGGACCCGCTCTCCTTTCGGGAGCGTGAGGGCGGGACGGGCTCTGGCGGGCTTTGGTTTTGCTGTGGCCAAGGCGTCAGACACCTTTTGGAGGTCTTCGACCGTGGTGTTCCCGGAGACCATGAGCACCACATGATCCGCTTCGGCGTACTCACACTCCACGCCCCCTATCCGGAGAAGGTCAGCCAGCCAGGTCCCGGTCCAGCCTGAGACCGAGGCCTCTATGGTCAGCTTCAGAGGCTCCTCTCCGAAAAGGCTCCAGCCCTGATTTTTCAGGTCCTTTTTCAGCGCCTCCAGCCGCTGGGCGGCAGTTTGGATCTGTCCCGGCCCCTCCCCTGCCAGCCAGCCATTGCAGGCGTCCAGGGAGGCCAGGATCAGGTAGGAAGGGCTGGTGGAGCCAAAGAGGGCCAGGGCTTCTTTGGCCCCCTCCTCGATGCCCTCGGGGGCAGTTTTGGAAATATGGAGATAGGCCCCGCCCGTCAGGACAGGCAGTGTCTTGTGGGCCGAATCGCAGCACAGG
>JAGBDQ010000246.1 GCA_017937415.1 Oscillospiraceae bacterium | reverse complement strand
CCTGGGCCTCTCCGGCGGCCAGCAGCAGCGGCTGTGTATCGCCAGGGCCCTGGCGGTGGAGCCGGAGGTGCTCCTGATGGACGAGCCCACCTCGGCCCTGGACCCCATCTCCACCTCCCGGGTGGAGGAGCTGGCCCTGGGGCTGAAGGAGCGGTACACCATCGTCATGGTGACCCACAATATGCAGCAGGCCCTGCGCATCTCGGACCGCACCGCCTTTTTCCTGCTGGGGGAGCTGGTGGAGGTGGGAAATACCGAGGAGATCTTCTCCCAGCCCCGGGATAAGCGCACCGAGGACTACATTACCGGGAGGTTTGGATAGTGGAAAATCTGAAGAACAAAAATTGGGGCCCCCACAAAGCCGACCGGCTTTGTGGGGAGAGGAAGCGCAGCGGAACGAGAGAGCTTTCGGCCTTGGCCGGAAGCGAGGGATGTGGAGCTTGCACTGACGACGGGAGGTTTGGGTGATCATATGAGAAGCAGATTTGACGAGGAGATGGCCCTTCTTCACCGGGAGCTGACCCAAATGGGGGCCCTGTGCGAGGAGGCTATCGCCCTGACCGCCAAGGCGCTGGGCGGAGACCGGGCCTTGGCGGCGAAAGTCCCGGCCCTGGAATCCGAGATCGACCAGGCCGAGCGGGACATCGAGGCTCTCTGCCTGAAACTGCTCCTGCGCCAGCAGCCGGTGGCGAAGGACCTGCGCCAGGTGTCCGCCGCCCTGAAAATGATTACTGACCTGGAGCGGGTCGGCGACCAGGCCAACGACATTGCCGACATCATCTCCGCCATCGAGGGGGTGGAGCAGGGGAACAGGGAGCGGCTTCGCTCCATGGCCCAGGCAGCCATCCACATGGTCACCGCCAGCATTGACGCCTATGTCTGCCAGGATGTGGAGCAGGCGGAAAAAGTGATTATTTTTGACGATACCATTGACAACGCCTTTCAGGAGATTAAAATAGCCTTGGTCGGGCAAATCGCCCAGGATCCTCAGCGGGGGGAATATGCCCTGGACCAGCTGATGATCGCCAAGTATTTTGAACGGATCGGGGACCATGCGGTCAACGTGGCCGAGTGGGTGGTCTTTGCCGTCACCGGCATCCATAAAGGAGAAAAGGTATGATCTGGTGTGTGGAGGACGACAACGGAATTTTGGAGACCGAGCTGTACGCCCTGACTTCCACGGGGTTTACCGCCCGGGGCTTCGGAGACGGTGATTCCTTTTGGGAGGCCCTGCAAACCGAGCGGCCCGACCTGGTGCTGCTGGATGTGATGCTCCCCGGCGCGGACGGGGTGACTTTGCTGCGCCGGATGAAGGAGAAGAGCGCCCTGCGGGATATTCCTGTGATCATGGCCACCGCCAAGGGAACGGAATATGACAAGATCCAGAGCCTGGACCTGGGGGCGGACGACTATCTGGTCAAGCCCTTCGGGCTCATGGAGATGGTGTCCCGGGTCAAGGCGGTGCTCCGCCGGTGCGCCGGCGGGCAGGAGCGGGATGTCCTGACTTTGGACGGACTGGTCCTGGACGCCAATGCCCATACCGTCACCGTGGATGGGGCGCGGGTAGAGCTGACCTACAAGGAGTTTGAACTGCTGCGGCTGTTTCTTTCCCGCCCGGGAGCGGCCTTTACCCGGGAGCAGCTTTTTGCCCAGGTGTGGGGAGAGGGCTACGTAGGGGAGACCAGGACCCTGGATATGCACATCCGTACCCTGCGCCAGAAGCTGGGGCGGTATGGAGGGTCCATCGAGACGGTCCGGGGCGTGGGCTACCGGCTGGAGGACAAGAGATGAGCAAAAAAATATTTCATTCCATCCTTCTGACTGTCTTTGTGGTGCTCTTCACCAGCCTTGTGGTGGCCATGACCAGCCTTTACGGCTATTTCAGCCAGGAGCAGGAGCTTCAGCTGGGGGAGGAGCTCTCCTTGGCGGCCCGGGGGGTGGAGCTGAGCGGACAGACCTATCTGGAGGACATGGAGCAGGAGAAATACCGGCTGACCTGGGTGAACGGGGACGGCAAGGTCCTTTACGATACCCAGACTCCCGCCGAAGAGATGGAAAACCACGGAGAGCGGGAGGAGATCCGGGAGGCTCTGGAAACGGGGGAGGGCTCCGGTTCCCGGATGTCTGAGACATTGACGCGCCGCACGGTCTACCACGCAAGGCGGCTCTCTGACGGCACGGTGCTTCGGATCTCGGCCGACCAGGTGACCATGCTGGCCCTGCTCCTTTGGATGTTCCAGGCTCTTTTGCTGCTCATCGTCATTGCGGCGGCGGTCTCCTGGGCTTTGGCGGACAGGCTGGCCCGGCAGGTGGTGAAACCCATCAATGCCCTGGACCTGGACGATCCCCTTTCCAATGATATTTACGAGGAGTTTTCCCCTCTCCTCCGGCGGATCCATCATCAAAATCAGGAGTTGGCCGCCGCCGAGCGCTCCCGCCGGGAGTTTACCGCCAACGTGTCCCATGAGCTGAAAACGCCCCTTCAATCCATCATCGGCAGCGCCGAGCTGCTGGAAAACAATATGGTGGCACCCCAGGACGTGCCCCGGTTCGTGGGGCGTATCCGCACCGAGGCCCAGCGGCTGGTGGCTCTCGTGGAGGACATTCTTCACCTCTCTCAGATGGACGAGGGAGTGGAGCTGCCCCGGGAGGAGGTGGAGCTGCTGGAGCTCTGCCGGGAGGTCCGCTCCGGCCTGACCTCCCAAGCCGCCGCAAAGGAGGTCATTCTGGCCGTCCACGGCGAGCCGGCCACGGTCTTCGGCGTGCGGGCCCTTCTCCATGAGCTGGTCTATAATCTCTGCGACAACGCCATCAAGTACAACGTAGAGGGCGGCTCGGTGGAGGTGGATGTGACCCGGACGGGGCAGACGGTCACCCTTACCGTGGCCGACACGGG
>JAGBDQ010000245.1 GCA_017937415.1 Oscillospiraceae bacterium | reverse complement strand
CCCCTCTGGCGGGCCACTGAGCTTGCCTTCCTGGCCAAGGCAGGCTACAACGTGGCCCTCATCGACTACCGGGTCTACTCCCAGGGCTACTTCCCCGCCGCCGTCCAGGACGTGAAAACGGCCATCCGCTTCCTCCGCGCCCACGCCGAACAATACCATGTGGATCCCCACCGGATCGCCGTCATGGGGGACTCCGCCGGAGGCTACCTCTCCGCCATCACGGGGACCTCCGCCGGGGTACCGGAGTTTGAAACGGCGGAGTGGCAGGGCTTTGACAGCAGCGTCAAGGCCGCCATCGACTTCTACGGCCCCATCGACCTCAAGTATATGCAGGACCACCCCTACCCCGACATGGCGGGCAAGCACATCACCCACGAGGCCCAGTTCCTCACCGAGGAGGGCATGGCCGACCCGGAGACCCTCCGCCTTTCCAACCCCATCTCTTTCATCAGCGAGAATACCCCGCCCTTCCTCATCTTCCACGGTACGGCGGACGAGCAGGTCTCCCCCGACCAGAGCCTTATGCTCTACGAGGCTCTTCAGGCCAAGGGTGTCCCCGCCGACCTCTATCTCATCGAGGGGGCCATGCACGCCCGGGAGGAATTCTTCCAGCCCGAGATCAAGGATATCATCCTGGAGTTCCTGGGGAAATACCTCTGAGGGGACAAGATGGGACCCTTGTCCGCCAAATTCTCCTCTTTTCCACCCTTTCCCCCTTGCGGCCGGGGCAAATTTGGAGTAAACTAAGGTTCAGATATTCCATGGAAACGGGGGACTCCTTTGGACTACGATCTGCTGCTCAATCTGGCCACCGACCTGGGCTACGGCCTTCTGGAAAGCGGCGCTGAGATCTACCGGGTGGAGGAATCCATCCAGCGGCTCCTCCACGCCTACGGCGTCGCCCAGGCCGATCCCTTTGTCATCCCCAACTGTATCATCGTCAGCTTCGCCACCCCCGAGGGCAAGGCCATGACCCAGGTCCGGCGAATGCCCTCCCACGGCACCGACGTGGACCTTCTGGAGCGCTACAACGACCTGTGCCGCCGCCTCTGCCGGGAGCCCCTCCCCCTAAAGGAGGCCCAGGCCAGGCTGCGGGAGATCGGGGAGACCCGGCGGCTCTATTCCCTTCCGGTCATCCTCTGTGCCTACCTGGGCGCCTCGGCGGCCTTCGCCCTCTTCTTCGGCGGCTCCCTCCGGGACGCTTTCTGCGCCGGGATCTGCGGTCTGGCTGTGGGCCTGGCCGTCACCGGCATGACACGGCTCCACACCAGCCTCTTTTTCAAATCCATGCTGGGGGCCGCCCTCTCCGCCCTCATCGCCCTGGTCCTCACCTATGTGGGCCTGGGGCAGCACAGCGAGCGTATCATCATCGGCGCCCTCATGGCCCTGGTCCCCGGCATCGTGTTCACCAACGCCATCCGGGACGTGATGGCCGGAGACATGGTGGCCGGCATCAGCAAGATCGCCGACGCCCTGCTCACCGGGGTGGCCGTGGCCCTGGGCACCGCCATGGCCCTGGGGCTCACCCGGCTTCTGTGGGGGG
>JAGBDQ010000019.1 GCA_017937415.1 Oscillospiraceae bacterium | reverse complement strand
GTGGTCCTCTGCCACCTGCCGGACAATGGCAAGGCCCAGCCCGGTCCCTTTGCCTGAACCTTTCGTTGTAAAGAAAGGATCAAAAATCCTGGACAGGATGTCCTCCGGGATTCCGGGACCGTCATCCAAGACCCGAAAGGTGACAGCCCCATCCCCGACGAAGGTGGACACCGTCACCGTGCCTCCAACCGCCTCCAGGGCCTGAAAGGCGTTGAGGATCAGGTTGAGGAGCATTTGGAACAGCTGGGTCTCGTTGCCGGAGACCCACAGGTCGGAACAGTTCAGACTCTTCTCCACCGTCACATTTTTGGGGCAGGCAGCGTCAGCCACCTCCAGCACCCGCTCCACCAGCGGGTCAGGGGCCACCGGCTGAAAGGTGAGGGAGGTGTTTTTCCGGGACAGGGCGGAGAGCCGGGAGATGATCTCCTTGGCCTTCCGGGAGGCGTTATAGATCTCCAGGGCGTTGTCGTAGGACTCGCTCTCCTGGCTGGGGATCTTCTCTAAAATGAGGATACTGTATCCCATAATGGGGGTGAGCAGGTTGTTAAACTCATGGGCGATGCTGGAAGTGAGGGTGCCGATGGTCTCCAGCCGCTGGTGGTGGGCCAGCTCCTGGGTCTGCCGGTTCAGCTCCTCCATGGTTTCGGCCTTCTCCCGCAGCAGCCGCAGCTCCTCCTCCACCTGCCGGCTCTGCTGCCGGATCCGGAGAATAAAAAAGAGGAACAGCAGGACCCCCAGCATAATGAGTCCGCCGCAGAGCATCATGTGAATGAAATTGGTCTGAAGGGGGTGGGAGGTCTCGTCGTAGTTGTTGAACAGCCCCACCGTAAAGCAGCCGTTGATGTTGCCCGAGGCGGGCAGGGTCACCAGCCGGGCGGTGTAGGTGCTCCCGTCCTCCTCCCGGATGTCATAAAAGTCGATGGCCGCCTTGCCGCTCTCCTGGGCGCTCTGGAGCCGTTCCAGCCCCGGCTGGCGGATCTCCGCCTCCAAAAGCTCGGCCACCGGGTGGATGTGGACGCCGTCCTTCCCCCGGTGGAAGTAATACTGCCCGGAGGAATCCAGCAGAAGCAGCCGGTCGCTGGGTCCCGCGGCGGACTGCTCCTCGGTGGTGGCAAAGAATTCCTCGCCGTCGATGAGGATGGCGTAGTCCACCTCCTCCCAGGTGAGGAACATGGATACATAAAGCTTGCCCGCCCCGTCCCGGCTGATCCCCACCTCGGTCTCCCCCACCATGCCCAAAGAGGTGAGAAAGGTATAGTCCAGCCTGCCGTCGGTGGACAATATGGCCTTCTCATCCCGGACGGCCACCATGGCGGTGATCCCCCGGAGCTGGAGCAGCGGACTGTCCTTCAGGTAGGCGATCAGGCTGCTGCCGTCGTCCTCTCCGGTGAGCCATGCCTTCTGATACACGTCCAGGCCGGAGCGCTGGATCAGGAAAAGGAAATCCGAGCTGTACCAATTAAAGTGGCCGATAATATCGTTGTCCACCGACTGGGCCGTCTTCATCAGCTGGGAGTCCTGGCTGGACAGGGTCAGCTCCTGCCCCCGGCGAAAAGCCTGGATACTCAAAAGCAGCCCCAGCACAATAATACCCAGAGACAGGGCCGGAACCAGGAAAAACAGGATCGTTTTTTTCTTCTTTTCACTCATACCGATCCTCCTACTTGCCAAGGCAAGGGTTTTGGCATATAATCAATGTAGCATAGAGAACTCTGTTTGTAAAGAGGTGACGACTATGGCTGACCGGCGGGACATCGTTTTGATCGTGGACGACGATGAGGCCGTTCTCACTATGCTCTACAAGGTGATCCAGAGCAATGGCATCGACGCCGACACGGTCCGCAGCGGGGAGGAAGCGCTCCGCCGGATCGAGGAAAAAGCTTACGACCTGATCCTTTTGGATGTGAACATGCAGGGGATGGACGGCTTTGAGGTGGTCCGCTCCCTCCGGGGCCGGGGCATTAAAACCCCCATCATCATCGTCAGCGGCCGGAAGGAGGACTATGACACTCTCTACGGCCTGGACATCGGCGCCGACGACTACATCACCAAGCCCTTCAACCCCATCACTCTGGGCGCCAAGGTAAAGGCCCTCATCCGCCGGAGCCGGGACGGCCTGCCCGGGGCCTCCGAGTCCATCACAGCGGGACCCTTCCGCTATGACACCCGGACCCTGCGGTTTTATAAGGACGGAAATGAGATCGTTCTCTCCTCCAAGGAAAACGCCATGATGAAGCTCTTCATCGACAATGTGAACCGCATTTTTACCAAGGACATGATCTATGACCTGATCTGGGGCTCGGCCATTGTGGACGAGAACGCCATCATGGTCTATATCAACCGCCTGCGTCAGAAGATTGAGGAGAACCCCACCAAGCCCCAGTATATCCAGACCGTCCGGGGCTTGGGGTATCGGTTCGTGGTCTGACGCCCTGTCCCTTCTCCCAAAAGCCAAAAACAGAGGGTATTTCTCAAAAAAAGAAATACCCTCTGTTTTTATCGGTTGAATTTCTCCATAGCCCGGTCCAGACCCTTCTCCAGAATGACCCCGATGGCCTCAGCGGCCTTCTTCTCCGCCTCGTCCATGGCCTTCCGGTCCGCCCCCACGGGCCTTCCCAGCACCCAGTCGGCCATATCGTAGTCGGGGTGAGGCTTATTGCCCACCCCCACCCGGATCCGGGGGAACTGCTCGGAGTGAATGTGGGCGATGATATTTTTCAGCCCGTTGTGGCCCCCCGCCGAGCCGGAAGCGCGGATCCGCAGCTTCCCCGGGGGCAGGGCCACCTCGTCCGAGATCACCAAAATGCGCTCCGGGGGCACCTTATAGAAGGAGGCCGCCTGCTCCACCGCCTCCCCGGACAGGTTCATATAAGTGGTGGGCTTC
>JAGBDQ010000244.1 GCA_017937415.1 Oscillospiraceae bacterium | reverse complement strand
CGGCAGCGGGAGAGGAGCTCCCCCCGCTCCAGCACCTCCAGGCGGCTGTGGCCGTAGCGGATGTTGAAGGGATCCGGGTTGGTTTCCTGGGGATCCAGCGCGGTCAGCTCAGGGAACCCATCATAGGACACCCAGGAGAACTCCCCATCAGGCTTTTCCGGCAGAATAAGGGCGTTGAGCTGCCCGTCCCATTTGAGAACGCAGCCCCCGTCGATGGAGATGATATGCTTCTCCCGGTCGATGATGGGGGCGGCCGAGGGAATGTCGGTGCGGTAGAGGGTCACGGGCCAGTGGCCCACAATGACCCAGCGGCGGAAGGAGTGGCCCTGGTTCCAAAAGTCGTCGTTCTTCATGATCCCGAAGGCTTCCAACTCTTCCAACCGGTCCTCCCGGGGGACGCCGCCGTGGACAAAGAGATAGTCTTGGTTTACATAAATATGCGGGAGCCCCCGGAGAAAGTCCAGTTCAGGCTTGAATGCCCGGGCGATGGCGGAGCGGGCGGCGGGATAATCCGCCGGGGTGTCTATGGGGGCTCCGGCCAGGTGGGCCATCTTCACCAGCACCGACCGCTCCCCCAGGGTGAACCACCGCTTATGGAAAAATTCCTCGTTCAGGTCTCCCCTGTTGTCCACAAAGTCCAGCACTAAGTTGTCGCAGTTGCCCAGAATGGTATAGACCGTGTGGGTCTGGGAGAGTGCCATCACATACCGGAGCGTGTCCAAGCTGCCCTCGTTTCGCTCCAAAATGTCCCCCAGGACGATCAGGATGTCGTCCCGGGAAAAGCGAGCCTTCTCCAGCACGCCCTTCAGAAAGGGCAGGTTGCCGTGGATGTCGCTGAGGACCAGCACCCGCCTGCCCGGAGGCAGGTCGATGGGTTTTACGATCGCCTTCATAGGGCCTCCTTTGGAAATTCTTTGTATGTGCGCCCGCAGGTCCAGGGAACGTCATTGCCCTTTCAGGGCAACGACCGTTCCCGGCAGCGGCAAAGCCGCTGCCAATGCGCACCAACCATCCTTCTCCAGCCGCTTCGTGATCTTCAGACCGTTCCTCTCCAAAGCGGCCTGTACCTCGTCCGCCCGGGTGTCGATGATCCCTGAGCAGAGAAAGGTCCCGCCGGGAGCCAGGAAGGCCCCCACCCCGGCGGACAGGGGAATGATGACGTCGGCCACGATATTGGCCAGGACCACCTCATAGGGCCCGGCCTGGGCCAGCTCCTCCACCAGGCTTTTGTCCGAGAGCACGTCCCCCGCCCGGACGGTATAGCGGTCCCGGTCGATGCCGTTGAGTCCGGCGTTCTCGTAGGCCACGTCCACCGCCTTGGGGTCAATGTCCACCCCCGCGGCCCGGGAAGCGCCTAAGTTCAGGGCGGCGATGGACAAAATACCGCTGCCGCAGCCCAGGTCCAGCACCTTGTCCCCTTGGTTGATCGCTCCCTCCAAAAGGGTCAGGCAGAGCTGGGTGGAGGCATGGGAGCCGGTGCCGAAGGTGAGGCCGGGGTTGAGATACACCGCCGTGCGGCCCCCGGGGACGCTCTTGCCCCGCTCCCACTCGGGGACGATGTAGAGCCTCTCCCCCACCGCCATGGGCTGGTAGTATTTCTGCCAGCTGTAAGCCCAATCCTCCTCCTTGAGAGCCGCGGTGGACACCGGGTTATCAATGCCCCGGAGGGCTTGGGCCATCTGGGCCTTTCCGTCCGCATCGTCGGTAACGTAGAATTTGATGCGGGCCACCCCCTTCATTCGCTCCATAAGGGCGTCGTCCACATAGTCCCAATACTGCCGGTTTTGCTCTAAGAAGGTCCTGAAGTCGGTCTCGTTTTCCAGCACCAGGCCCTCGGCCCCGTTCATGGTGAGCCGGGCAGCCAGGTCCTCCATCTGGGCGTCGCTGGTCTCTACCGTCACTTCCAGCCAATCGTTCATGGAGTTATCTCCTTCGTCTGTGATAGGTTATCTGTGCCCGCCCAGGAAGAAGAGGGCCACGCAGCCGGGGCCGGTGTGGGCGCCGATGACCGGCCCGATGTGGTTGAGATCGATCCGCTTGACCCCATATTTCTCTTTGATCCGGTCGGCTACATACTGGGCGTCAGCCTCGCAGTCGCTGTGGCTGATGAGCATAAGGCTCTGCCCGGCGGGGTCGGTGCCCAGCTCCCCTACCTTGGCCACCAGGGCATCCAGAGAGCCCTTCCTGCCACGGGCCTTGGACACGTTGATGAGGTGTCCCTCGTCGTCCATGTGCATCACAGGCTTGATCTGGAGCATGGTGCCGGCGATGGCGGTGGCCGCCGACACCCGGCCGCCCCGCTTCAGGTGCATCAGGTCGTCCACCGTAAACCAGTGGCACAGGTGGAGCTTGTTCTCCTCGCACCAGTCCCGGACAGCCTCTATGGATCCTCCGGCCAGCCGCTTTTGGGCGGCGTACCAGCAGAGAAGGCCCTGGCCCAGGGAGGCGCAGAGGGTATCCACCACCAGGATCTTCCGCGCCGGGTATTTCTCCGAAAGCTCGGCCGCCGCGATTTGAGCGGACTGGCAGGTGGTGGAAAGCCCGGAGGAAAAGGCCAGGATCAGCACGTCCTGCCCCCCTGCCAAAATCGGCTCCAGGGCCTCCACATACTGCTCCGGGTTCACAGCCGAGGTGGTGGGCATGGCCCCGGAGCGAATGGCGTCATAAAAGTCCTTGGAGCTCATGTCCCGCTTATCCGGGTAGTCCTTGTAGGCCTTCTCCCCCAGATAAAAGCTCAAAGGAAGTACACTGAGCTCCAGCTCTTCCACCATCTCCTGGCTCAGGTCACAGGAGGAATCAGTGACGATCACATAATTGCTTGTACTCATAAACACGGTCCTTTCTGAAATTTTGATCTGTTTGGGCCTTATCCGGCCTTTTTGTCCTTTTTATCCTTCTTGTTCTTTTTCGGAGGATCCTCCGGCTCCCTCTCCCGGAGCATGGCGATAAGCCGCTGACAGGCCAGCTTGTCAGCGTAGCTCCGCAGGGCCAGCTCTAAGGCCAGGGCGGGCAGCTCCTCCTGGGTGCAGTCGGCGGGCAGACGGTCTACCGTGTCCTGAAGGGCGGTGTCCAACACGGCCCGGAAGTCCTCGTACCGGCTCTGCACGTCGGTCTCACAGTCGTAATTGACCAGGAAGCCGGCGTCCTTTACCGGAAGGACGGTCTTCAGGGCGCAGAGCTGGGTCAGGTAGGCCAGGTGGGTCTTGGAGTACCGCTTGCCCTCGGCCCGGGGCAGGTGTCCGTCCTTGATATAGTTGTTCACCATGGCCGAGGTCAGCTTATCCTCCTCTGAGGAGCCGATGAGCTGCCGGGACATATAGCCCACCACCTGATCCATGTAAAGGGCCAGGTCAGGGAGGGCGTCCCATGGGGCAGGCCGTTCGGTCCTCATACGTTCCTGAAGCTCCCGCAAGTCTTCCATACATATCCCCTCTGTCGTTTTCAATATCATGTAAGGTCATTATAGCCATTTTCTTCCCCGTTGTAAAGCGAAGAACGGGGATCTGGGGTAAAAAATACCCCCAGCCATCCGGCTGGGGGTACTGCGCTTATCGAGCGCTTAAAGCCCCTGGCTTTGCGCTTCCAACTGCTGCTTGCTGAACTGAAGGGTGTAGAGCTGGTAATACCGGCCCTTGTTGTGGAGCAGCTCCTGGTGGGTGCCCTGCTCCAAGATCTCCCCGTGGCTCAAAACAATGATGTTATCCGCGTGCTGAATGGTGGAGAGCCGGTGGGCCACGATGAGCATGGTGCCGATGTTCTTCATCTTCTCCAGGGAATCCTGAATGAGGATCTCGGTCTCGGTGTCGATGTTGGCGGTGGCCTCGTCCAGGATCATCACCTCGGGCCGGTGGACGATGGTCCGGGCGAAGGAGAGAAGCTGCCGCTGGCCCGCCGAGAAATTGTTGCCCCGCTCCCGGACGATCTCGTCCAGGCCGCCGTCCAGCTTGTTGATGAAGGAGTCGGCGTTCACATACTGGCAGGCCTTCCAGACCTCCTCGTCGGTAAAGCTTTCCTCCCGGAGAACGATGTTGGAGCGGATGGTGCCCGAGAAGAGGAACACGTCCTGGAGCATCTGGCCGAAGTGGCGGCGGAGGGAGGAAATTTTGATGTGCTTGATGTCGATGCCGTCAATGAGGATCTGGCCCTTCTGGATGTCATAGTTCCGGCAGATGAGGGACAAAATGGTGCTCTTGCCCGAGCCGGTGGCGCCAACCAGGGCCACAGTCTGCTTGGGCTGCACATGGAAGGAGACTCCCTTGAGCACCCACTCATCGGGGATGTAGGCAAACCACACGTCCCTGAACTCGATCTCACCGCGGATCTCGTCCAGCTCAATGGCGTCAGGCTCGTCCACCACCTGGGGCTGCATATCAAAGACCGTGAAGATCTTTTCCGCCGAAGCCATGGCGGACTGGAGCATATTGAACTGCTCGGTCAGGTTCTGGATGGGGCCGAAGAACCGGGAAATATACATATAGAAGGTGACCACGGTGCCGCTGCCGATGACCTGGCCCAGGAAGGTGGTCCCCCCGATATAGCCCCGGGCGGAGAGGTAAAAGAGGCACATAACGGCGAAGGTATTGAGCAGGTGGATGAGAGGCCGGAAGGTGCCGAACACAAAGAGCTGGTTGGTCCGGGCCTTGGCCAGGGCAGTGCTTTTCTCCAGGAATTCCTGGTTCTTCCGTCCCTCCTGGTTGAAGATCTGGGTGATCTTCATGCCCGAGAGGTTTTCCGACAGGTAGGTGTTGATGTCGGTGGTGCAGTCCTTTACCTTGCGGTAAGCCCGGCGGCTCATTTTCCGGAACACGAAGGTAAAAAATACCAGGAAGGGCACAAAGCACAGGATCATCAGGGTGAGGGCGTAATTGAGCACCAGCATGGCGCACAGGATACCCACCACAGAGAAGGAGTTCTTCACCATGTTCACCAGAATATGGGTAAAGAGCATGGAGATGGCGTTGGTGTCGTTGGTCTCCCGGGTCACTAACTTGCCCACGGGAATGTTGTTGAGCTGCTCGTGGGAAAGGCCTTCAATGTGGATGAACAGGTCCTGGCGCAGCTTGGAGAGTATCTTCTGTCCGGTGCGCTGGAGGATGATGGACTGGAAATAGATACAGACCATGGACACCACCAGCAGCCCGGCGTAGACCGCCACCAGCGTATAGAGCTGGGAGAGCTCAAATTCCTTCTGCACCAGGTCAGTCACGCTCCCCAGGATCCGGGGGGAGATGAGGTCGTAGGCAATAGAGAAGATCATAATGATCAGCACCAGCAGGAAGTTCTTCCAATAGGGCTTGGCGTAGACCAGCAGCCGGCGGAAGATCTCACCGTCCGGCATATTCCGGTCAAAGCCCATGGCCTCCTTTTTGTCTTTGATGCCGAGGTAGATGACCAGGAACGCGATGGAGAAGATCCCCACTACGCCGCCTACCATCAACAAAGGTAAATAGTCATGCATTGTAAGTGGCTCCCTCCTCTTCCAATTTCTGAAGGTCCACCATGTGGCGGTAAGCTGGGCAGGACTCGTAAAGCTCCTCATGGGCCCCGGCGGCCACCACCTGGCCGTCATCAATGAAGATGACCCGGTCCATCTGTTCGATGGTGGAGATCCGGTGGGCAATAAGGATCGTGGTCTTGCCCGCACGGGTCTTCCGCAGGTTGCCCAGAATGGCCCGCTCGGTGCCGGTATCCACGGCGGACACCGAGTCGTCCAGGATCAGAATGGGGGCGTCCTTCATGAGGGCCCGGGCAATGGAGATCCGCTGCTTCTGGCCGCCCGAGACAGTCACTCCCCGCTCGCCCAGAACGGTGTCATAGCCCTCGGCGAACTCCCGGATGTTGTCGTCCACGTCGGCCAGCATGGCGGCGTTCTTCACCGCCCCCAGGTCAGGCTTGCCGGTGGTGAAGCCGATGTTCCGGGTGATGGTGTCGCTGAACAGGAAATTGTCCTGGGGCACATAGGCCGCCGCCTGGCGCACATCCCAGATGGGCACCGAGTTCACATCGTGTCCGTCCACAAAGACAGTGCCGTCTGGCACGTTGTAAGTACGCAGGATCAGGTCCACCACCGTGGTCTTGCCCGAGCCGGTGCGGCCCACCAGGCCGATGTTCTCCCCAGCCTCGATCTTGAAGGACACGTCCTTCAGGGCGTCGTACTCCCCGTCGGGGTAGCGGAAGGTGAGATGGCGGAACTCGATCTCCCCCTGCACGTCCTTCAGGGGCTGGACATCGGGGCGGTCCACCATGTCCAGGGGGGCGTCCAGCAGGGTGGAGATCCGCTTGAGGGAGGCCATGCCCCGGGAGGTCATGTCGATGAGCTCCGAGATGGCCATGATGGGCCAGACAATGGAGCTGAAGTAGCCGATAAACTCCACCAGCTGTCCGGCGTTGAAGGTCCCCTGCCACACCAGGAAGCCGCCAAAGCCGATGATGATGCAGATCACCGACTCCACCAGCAGGCTCACAATGATCCGCAGCAGCACCGAGGAGCGGGTATAGTCCACATTGGCCTTTTCATTCTCCTTGTTGAGCTCCTGGAATGCCATCAGCTCCTTGGCCTCCTTCACAAAGGCCTTGATGACGGCAATACCGGTAAAGCTCTCCTGAGAGAAATCACTGAGCTTGGAGAAGGCAGCCTGACGAATGTCCCACTTTTTCATCATGTGCTTGCCCACAACCGTACTGGCCGCCAATAAAAGGGCCATGGGAATGAGGGCGAAAAGAGTCATGGTCCGGTTCATGTGCCACATCTTCGTAAAAGACAGCCCGCCCATGATGAGGGCGTCAAAAAGCATGAGCATTCCCGAGCCAAAGCAGTCCTGCACCGTGTCCAGATCGTTGGTGAACAGGCTCATCAGGTCGCCCACTTTATTGACGTGGTAGTACTGCTGAGAAAGGTCCTTGGCGTGGTCGAACATGGCGTTGCGGATGTCGGCCTCCACCTTGATGGCTGAACCGAAAAAGCAGATCCGCCACAAAAACTGGCCCGCCAGCACCACTAAGATCACGATGGCCATGGGCATACAGATCCGGTCCAGCAGGAAATTCAGGTCAAAGGGCATGGTAACACCATCCACCACCACATAGCCGCTTCCCAAGCCGTTGATGACCATCTGATAGAGGTTGGGGACGATCAGCTCGGCATAGTCAATGGCAATGAGGACCACAAGGCCCAGCAGGAGCCAGCCGCCGTATTTGACGTAGTACTTGTTCATGTGTTTGCCGAAAATCATAGTATTCTCCTTCTTCTCTGTTCCTGCCGCGGTAATCGAATAAATATTCAGCACAGTTGTTTATTATACAACGGGATATACTGGGAAGTCAATGGTTTCCAAGGCTTTCGGAGGAAATTTTTTCTGATAGCGGGATAAAGTTTTCCAAGGCAAAAAGAGAGCCCGGATGATCACTCATCCGGGCTCCCTGCGTTTTATATAAATCGCTATATCACGTTCCGAAGCGGTCAGCGAGGATTCTTAATCGCAGCCTGCGCCGCGGCCAGCCGGGCGATGGGCACCCGGAAGGGGGAGCAGGACACGTAGTCCAGGCCCACGCTGTGGCAGAACTCCACGGAGGAGGGATCGCCGCCGTGCTCGCCGCAGATGCCCAGATGGATGTCGGGGCGGGTCTGACGGCCCAGCTTGGCGGCCATGGCCACCAGCTTGCCCACGCCGGTCTGGTCCAGACGGGCGAAGGGATCGCTCTCGTAGATCTTCTTGTCGTAGTAGGCGCCCAGGAACTTGCCGGCGTCGTCACGGGAGAAGCCGAAGGTCATCTGGGTCAGGTCGTTGGTGCCGAAGGAGAAGAACTCGGCCTCCTTGGCGATCTCGTCGGCGGTGAGGGCGGCCCGGGGGATCTCGATCATGGTGCCCACCTTATACTTCATGTTGGAGCCGGCGGCCTTGATGACGGCGTCGGCGGTCTCCACTACCACGCCCTTGACGTATTTCAGCTCCTTGACCTCGCCCACCAGGGGGATCATGATCTCGGGGACCACGTTCCAGTCAGGATGCTTGGCGTTGACATTCAGAGCGGCCTTGATGACGGCCCGGGTCTGCATGGCGGCGATCTCAGGGTAAGTGACAGCCAGGCGGCAGCCGCGGTGACCCATCATGGGGTTGAACTCGTGGAGGGAGTCGATGATGTTCTTAATATCCTGGACGCTCTTGCCCATGTCGTGGGCCAGCAGCTCAATGTCCTTCTCCTCGGTGGGAACGAACTCGTGGAGGGGGGGATCCAGGAAACGGATGGTGACGGGGCAGCCCTCCATGGCCTCGTAGAGGCCCTCGAAGTCGCCCTGCTGCATGGGCTCCAGCACGGCCAGAGCGGTCTCCCGCTGCTCCACGGTATCGGAGCAGATCATGCGGCGGATGGCGGGGATCCGGTCGGCGTCAAAGAACATGTGCTCAGTGCGGCACAGGCCGATGCCCTGGGCGCCCAGCTCCTTGGCCTTGCGGGCGTCGGCGGGAGTGTCGGCGTTGGTGCGGACCTGGAGCTGGCGGTACTTGTCGGCCCAGCCCATGAGGCGGCCGAACTCGCCGGCGATGGTGGCGTCCACAGTGGGGATAGCCCCGTCGTAAATGTTGCCGGTGGAGCCGTCCAGGGAGAGGAAGTCGCCCTCGTGATAGGTCTTGCCGTTCACCTCGAACTTCTTATTGGCCTCGTCCATCTTGATGTCGCCGCAGCCGGAGACGCAGCACTTGCCCATGCCGCGGGCCACAACGGCGGCGTGGGAGGTCATACCGCCCCGGACGGTGAGGATACCCTGGGCGGCCTTCATGCCCTCGATGTCCTCAGGGGAGGTCTCCAGCCGGACCAGGACCACCCGCTCGCCCCGCTCATGCCACTCCTTTGCCTCCTCAGCGGTAAAGACGATCTTGCCGCAGGCGGCGCCGGGGGAGGCGGGCAGGGCCTTGGCGAT
>JAGBDQ010000243.1 GCA_017937415.1 Oscillospiraceae bacterium | reverse complement strand
TACGACCTGTCGGCCGAATTGCGCCTTGGAAACAACAGTGCTTTGCTGCTGGTGATCAAAGGTGAGGACAGTTACCAGTTCGTCTGGGGAAGCAACTTTGACGTCCTTATGACCGGCTCTGCCGCCAATCGGCTGGAGGCCTGCCTGAGTGAGGGAAATTGGCAGAACTGCGTACTCCGCTTCTATGCCGAAATGGACCGGATCTACGAAAGCTATTTTGCCGGCGGCGAGAGCTTTTCAGCCGGCGGCCTGAGCGTAGGCGGTACCATTTTTCTGGTGATCCTGCTGCTGGTGGTTGTTTTCCTGGTGCTCTCAGCCATCGAACGCTCCCGCTACAACGCCTACCGGGCCAAATATTACGGGGTGGTCAACCCGCCCGTGATGTTCCAGCCCATCTTCTTCTGGCACGGTCCCCGGTCGTCCTGGTACCGGCGGCATTGGGCGCCGCCCCCGCCTCCCAGACCCCGTCCGCCCCGCCCGCCTCAGCCGCCCCGTTCCGGCGGCGGATTTTCGGGCAGCTCCCGGGGCAGCGGCTTCTCGGGCGGCGGTTCCCGCGGCGGCAGTCGGGGTAGCGGTTTTTCGGGCAGCAGCCGGGGAAGTGGCTTCTCCCGGGGTGGTTCCTTCGGCGGCAGCCGCGGCGGAGGTTTCTCCCGTGGCGGCGGTTCCTTTGGCGGCTCCCGGGGCGGAGGCTTTTCCGGCGGCAGCCGTGGCGGCGGCTTTGGCGGTCGGCGCTGAACGGGTATAGAGAAATGAGGAATGAACATGGGATTTAATCGAATCGAGGCGAAATTCCGGGCCAAGGTAAGTATTCGGCATGGACAGCCTAATGTGATGAAGGTGGCCCTGGTGTATCTGCTCCTGACCAGCCTTCTGTCCATGGTGGTGAACTATTTCGTCTTTGACCCCCGGGATGTGATCCGGGAGCTGTATTATTACGGCTACGGAGCGGAAGACAGTTTGGACATTCTGAACTATGTCTGGGGGCTGTATGCCAGCCAGATTGGCCTGTTCTCCCTGGTGAGCTTTGCCCTGAGCATTTACAGTACCATCATGGGATTCGGCTTTACCTCCTACGCGCTGCGCCTGTCCCGGAATGAAGACCCGGAGCTGAGCCACATCTTTGATGGGTTCCTTAAGATCCTGCGGGTGCTGTGGATGACCTTCCTGAAGGGTTTCTTTACGAACCTGTGGGCCCTTCTGGGGATGCTCCCGGGCACTGTGTTCCTGGTGGTGGGAGTTGTGGCTGACATGGATGTGGATGCCCTTGTAGGACTCTTTTTGCTGTCTATGGTTTTGGCTATGTTCCTGGGGGTAATGGCGACCCTGCGGTACAGTATGTCGGAGTACTGCCTGCTGGACGATCCCTCCCGGACGGCCCGGGAGTGCATCACCCAGAGCAAAAAGCTCATGAAGGGCCGGAAGATGGAGCTTTTGACCCTGGAATTTTCCTTTGTCGGCTGGATGCTCTGTGGCGAGCTTTTGATCACGGCCCTGAGCCAGATCTGGTATGTGGCCGGAGTAGTGGGAATGGTGGCCTTCAATATGTGGTATCTGCCCTACTACAGTGTCACGCAGGCCAACTTTTATAACTTTGTCAGCGGCTGGTCCAGCCCCTTCTCTCAGGGGGACACGGACTGGGACAGCCGGATGAAGGACTTTAACGACGCCTTTGACAAACCGGATCTTTGATGTGAAGGAAAAAGGACTGCCTCCCTTATAAGCGGGGAGGCAGTCCTTTTATGATTGGGGAGCTGTCAGGCCTGGGGTAAGCCCAGCCGGGTCCGGACGATCTGAAGATTTTCCAGCGTGGTCAGGTCCACCCCGGAACAGCCCACCAGGGCCACCACCTTGCCCTGCCGAAGCAAAAGGTAGCTCCCGTCCCGGCAGACATAGCTTTCCTCAAAGCCCAGGCCGGGAGCCTCCTCCCAGTCCAGTTTACCCCAGTCAAAGTCACCGTTTTCGGTTTCCCAAGCCCGAAGGTCAAAGACCAGCCGGGCCAGAGGCTCAAAGGCACAGTCATAGCGCTCGGTGGTAAGCTGATGAGAGTTCTCCTCTTCGTCCCTGTCAAAGGCCAACTCGCTGTAATCGTAATATTCGCATAGAAGAGACCGCCGGAGGGTGAGGTAACGGCCATAATTTCTTGCAATGGCATCAGTGAGCCCAAGGTCCTGAGCCATGACCACGGGATGCTCCTGACAGGCGGCCACCGTAGCGGTCCTGTTTTCCTCAAACGGACTGGAGCGGAGCTCCAGGGCAGGAGGGAGGAAGATGTTAACAAAAATAAGAGGAATAAGGATCAAAGCAAGTGCATCGCTGAGGACCTCTCCACTATTTACCACCCTGGCCAGTCTCCCGGGCGTTTCGACCTGATCTGCCTTTTTGCTTCGGGATAGGTACCGTTTGGAAACAGCCCAGGACAGTACACCAAAGAAGAGATCTAAAAGGTAGTAGAAAAATGTCAGTAAGGAGATATTACGCAATAATATGGGAGTAAACCGCCAACGCGAAGCGGGGATGGCAAGAAACATGATGATCAGAAGGGCAAAGGCAACAGTCAGAACAATGGTAGTCCGCAGCCTTGGTTTGTTCCTTTCCCAGAACCGCTCCCACTCCATCTCCTCATCGGTCTGGATGGGGAGGGGGTCCGTTCCCGGCTTGGAGCGGAAAAGGAACATGCCCCGCAGCTCCTGTACCAGCTCCCACCCCGCGTCCTCGCATAGCTGGAAATAGTCCTTGTAGGTCCGCATGGGGTCATCGTAGCCCTCCTGGATGCTCTC
>JAGBDQ010000242.1 GCA_017937415.1 Oscillospiraceae bacterium | reverse complement strand
ATTTTCAGTCCCCCTGGCCGAACTGGGACAGGGTCAAATTGGGGTTCCGCTCCCCGGTCCAGTTCACCGCCCACTTGGAGCCGAAGAGGAGAAGCTGCCGGCCCTTGAAGTCCTCCACTAACTTGGTGTCGGTGCCCAAGATCAGGTCCTCCTCCTTACAGGGCTCCCCGTCGGCTGTTTCGACCCAACGGAGGTACTCATAGGGCAGGCCCTCCATGTAGAGGTCCACCCCGTACTCGTTTTTCAGCCGGTACTCCAGCACATCGAACTGGAGGGTGCCCACCACGCCCACGATGAGCTCCTCCATGCCGGTGTAGGGGGTCTTGAAGATCTGGATGGCGCCCTCCTGGGCGATCTGCTCGGCCCCCTTGAGGAACTGCTTGCGCTTCATGGTGTCCAAGGGCCGCACCCGGCGGAAGTGCTCGGGGGCGAAGGTGGGGATGGGGTCGAACTGAAATTTCTTTCCCGGGGCACACAGGGTGTCTCCGATGGAGAAAATGCCCGGGTCAAACACGCCGATGATGTCTCCGGCGTAGGCCTCCTCAATGATCTCCCGCTCGGCGGCCATGAGCTGCTGGGGGCGGCTCAGGCGGAGCTTCTTGCCCCCTTGGACGTGATAGACCTCCTTGTCGGCGTCGAACCGGCCCGACACCACCCGCATGAAGGCGATCCGGTCCCGGTGGGCCTTATTCATGTTGGCCTGGATCTTGAAGACAAAGGCGGAGAAATCGTCGTCGTAGGAGTCCACCACGGTCTCCCCGGCCATCCGGGCCAGGGGCGGGGTGGTCATGCGGAGGAAACCCTCTAAGAAGGGCTCCACGCCGAAGTTGGTGAGGGCCGAGCCGAAGAACACAGGGGAGAGCTTGCCGTGGCGGACCTTCTCCAGGTCGAACTCGGCAGCCGCCCCGTCCAGCAGCTCCACATCGTCGGTGAGCTGCCGGTGGAGCTTTTCCCCAATGAGGCCGTCCAGCCCCGGATCCCCCAGAGAGACGGCGGTGGCCGTAGCCGCCCTGGATCCGCCGTTGGAGGTAAAGTGGATGATCTGCTTGTTCTCCCGGTCATAGACCCCCTGGAACTCCTTGCCGCAGCCGATGGGCCAGTTCATGGGGCAGGTCTCGATGCCCAGCTCCTTCTCTAACTCCTCACAGAGCTCAAAGGGGTCCCGGGCCTCCCGGTCCAGCTTGTTGATGAAGGTGAAAATGGGAATGTCCCGCATGGCGCAGACCTTGAAGAGCTTCCGGGTCTGGGCCTCCACGCCCTTGGCGGCGTCAATGACCATGACCGCCGAGTCGGCGGCCATCAGGGTACGGTAGGTGTCCTCGGAGAAGTCCTGGTGGCCCGGGGTGTCCAGAATGTTGACGCAGTAGCCCTCATACTGGAACTGCATGACCGAGGAGGTCACCGAGATGCCTCTCTGCTTCTCGATCTCCATCCAGTCCGAGGTGGCCGCCCGGGTGTTCTTCTTACCCTTCACCTGCCCCGCCTGGGCGATGGCTCCGCCGTAGAGCAGGAACTTCTCAGTGAGGGTAGTCTTGCCGGCGTCCGGGTGGGAGATGATGGCAAAGGTCCGGCGCCGGGTGATCTCGTTTTCATATTTAGACATGAGGTATCCCTCCAAAATAAATACTTTTAGTTATATTTTATTCATTCATTACATTGGGGCTACCTCTTTTCTTGATTTTGGAAAAGTGCCTATTTATTATACTGGCTGGCGCTTTGGCTGTCAATGCCTCATCCTTTTCCTATTTTCTCCCAGGCGCTCATATTTCCCTCCCCGGACGCATAGATTTTTTCAGAACCAAAGAACATTGGGAGGGACAAGCAATGAAACCGATCTACTGGAAACGTTTTTTCCGCCGCACCCTGGCCGTCTTTCTGGCCGTTATCGCCCTGTGGCTGCTGGGGTTTGGGCTGACGGTGGGGGCCCACAGCGGCGTGATCCAGACCCTGGGGAGCAGCGAAAGCTTCGTGCTCCACGCCCTCCAGGCCGAGCTGGGGGACCGGGAGCTTGCCTCCCTTCCCCTGGCCCTGCGCCTTGCCGCCCGGCAGTCCCCCCTTCTCTGGGCCAACCTGACCTCCATCACCCCTGTTGAACCGGACCCCGCGGAGGACCTTCCCAACGCCCAGCCCGCCCCTGACCGGGACGACCTCCATGAGGAGGAGCCCCGGACCACCGCTGCCCCCGGCGACATTGTGGAACGCACCCTGGTGCCCACCGACAGCGAAGGGTATGTGACCGGCGCGGGCCTTTACTTATATAACCGCTCCTCCTTGGAGGTGGACCTGGCCCAGGCCGCTCAGGAAGATCTCTCCTTCTCCCTCTCCCCCGCCGCGGACGGCCCCCAGATCCTGATCATCCACACCCACACCACCGAGGCCTACACCCCTGACGGCACAGACCTCTACATCCCCAGCGACGAGAATACCCGCACCCTGGAGGAAGCGTATAATATGCTCCGGATCGGGGACGAGATGGAAAAGGTCTTTACAGAGATGGGGCTCAGCGTCCTTCATGACCGGGGCTTTTACGACTACCCAAAATATAACGGCGCCTACACCCGCTCGGGCCCGGCGGTGGAGGAGTATCTAAAGCAGTACCCCACCATTAAGCTGGTGCTGGACGTCCACCGGGACGCCCTCATCGGCGCCGACGGCACGGTCTACAAGGCGGTGACCACGGTGGACTCTGTCAAAACCGCCCAGGTCATGGTGGTGGTGGGCACCGACAACGGCAGCGGGACCCACCCGGACTGGGAGAAAAACCTGGCCCTGGCCACCCGGATCCAGAAGAACCTGGACACCCTCTACCCCACCCTGGCCCGGCCCATGGCCCTCCGGGGGCTGCCCTATAACCAGCAGCTCTCGGTGGGCTCCCTGCTGGTGGAGGTGGGGACCCACGGCAACACCCTCCAGGAGGCCCTGGCCGGCGCCCGGTGCTTTGCCCGGGCGGCGGGGGGCGTGTTCCTGGGACTGATTGGGGAGAATTCATAAAAAATTCTCCCCATTTTTTTGCCCGGAACCGTTTACAAATGGGACAGTCAATGATAAAATAAGAACGATGCAGAAAATTTGTTTTCCCTACCCGGCAAACCAAATTTTGAAATACTGTAAGGAGGAATCGTTACCATGGCAAGACAGTTCAAGTCCATGGACGGCAACACCGCGGCGGCACACGTTTCGTATGCCTTCACCGAGGTGGCGGGGATCTACCCCATCACGCCGTCCAGCCCCATGGCCGACAACGTGGACCAGTGGGCCGCGGCCGGCCGCAAAAACATCTTCGGCAACCCCGTCCGGGTCATCGAGATGCAGTCCGAGGCCGGCGCGTCCGGCACCGTCCACGGCTCTCTGGCCGCCGGCGCCCTGACCACCACCTACACCGCCTCTCAGGGCCTGCTCCTCATGATCCCCAACATGTACAAGATCGCGGGCGAGCTGCTCCCCGCCGTCTTCCATGTGTCCGCCCGGACCGTGGCCGCCCAGAGCCTGAACATCTTCGGTGACCACTCGGACGTCATGGCCTGCCGTCAGACCGGTTTTGCCATGCTGGCCGAGGGCAGCGTACAGGAGGTCATGGACCTGGCTCCCGTGGCCCATCTGGCCGCCATCAAGGGCCGCGTCCCCTTCGTCAACTTCTTTGACGGCTTCCGCACCTCCCACGAGATCCAGAAGGTGGCCGTGT
>JAGBDQ010000241.1 GCA_017937415.1 Oscillospiraceae bacterium | reverse complement strand
CGGAAGTTGGTCTGCTCGGGGGAGAGGTTGGAGAGGTAAATGTTGTAATTTTTCTCCTGAAGATAGCCCAGCTTTTCTCCCCGGCGGACCTGGTCGTAGATGTTCAGGGTCTCCATCAGGTGGCTGTACCGGTCATTCATGCCCTGGCTCCACAGGGCGGAGGAGGTGACCGTGTCCCGGTCAAAGAGGGAGTCCCAGTGGTAGCTGCAGTAGATCCAGCTGAAGACGGCCCCCACCCCGCATCCGATGGAGAGCAGCAGGGCCAGGGCTTTCACCAGGGCGTAGGAACGGAAATCTTGTTTCATGGTCACACCTTCTCCATTTTATACCCCAGGCCCCAGACCACTTTGATGTATCTGGGGTTGGCCGGGTCGATCTCGATCTTCTCCCGGATGTGGCGGATGTGCACCGCCACCGTGTTCTCGGCTCCGTAGGCCTGGTCGTGCCAGACCTTTTCGTAGATCTCCCCGGTGGAGAACACCTGGTTGGGATAGGCCATAAAGAGCCGCAGAATGTCGAATTCAATGGGGGTGAGGCTTCGGGGCTCCCCGTCCACCGTCACAGTCTTGGCGTTGTCGTCCAGCACCAGCCCGCCGTTGCGGAAGACGCCGCTCTCCTCCGGGGAGGCGGCCCCCCGGCCGCCCAGGGTGGTGTACCGCCGGAGCTGGCTCTTCACCCGGGCCATGACCTCCATGGGGTTGAAGGGCTTGGTCACATAGTCGTCGGCCCCGATGTTCAGCCCCAGCACCTTGTCGCTGTCCTCGCTTTTGGCGGTGAGGAGAATAATGGGCACATTGCAGTCCTCCCGCAGCTTGGCGGTGGCCCGGATACCGTCTAAGTTGGGCATCATCACATCCATGAGGATCAGGTGGATGTCATGCTCCTTTACCGCCTGCAAGGCCTGCCGGCCGTCATAGGCGGGAAAGGTGTTGTACCCCTCGGACCGGAGGTAAATATCCAGGGCCGAGACAATGTCCCTGTCGTCGTCGCAAATCAGAATGTTATACATGGCAGTCACGCCCCTTAAGAAGTGGTGTAGGACCATTATAGTCGAAATTCCCTTAAGAGAAAAGGGGGAGAAACCTTAATATTTCTTTAACCCGCCCCGGGCAGGCCCTTGCGGGGGCGGCGGGAACATGATAAAATGGATCAAAAGAAGGGGGGAGAGGCCATGGTCTGGAAGGTAGGAGAAGATGACGCATATACGCTGCTCTCCGCTCTTTTGGTGGAGGCGGGGGGAGTCGAACCCACACGCGAAATACGGCGGACCGAGACCGGCAAGCCCTATTTCCCGGACCGCCCCGACCTCCATTTCAGCCTCAGCCATTCCGGAGGCTTGTCCCTCTGCGCCTTGGGGGATACCCCTGTGGGGGCCGATGTTGAGCTTGTCCGGCCCCGGAGCCCCGGGCTGCCCCGGTATGCCCTCAGCGAGCGGGAGTATGAATGGTATGAAAGCCGGGGGAACCGCTGGGAGGACTTTTACACCCTCTGGACCCTGAAGGAGGCCCGGGTGAAATGCACCGGGGAGGGGCTCTTCCGCAACCCGGTCCGGACGGTGGAAGTGCCTCGTTTGGAGCCGGGGGAGCAGCTTACGCGGGAGGGCTTCCGGTTCGCATCCCTGGCGGGGGAAGGCTGGCGGGGCGGCCTCTGTCAGGTGATTCCTTAAAGGAAAAAGAAAGAAAATAAAGATTTTCGAAAAATTCGCCCTTCTGTCTACACAGAGGGGCGAATTTACGCTATAATAGCTCCAGACAGCTTTTTAGAGAAATTTGGCAAGGAGGAAACAGGTATGTATTACATAGGCATTGATCTGGGCGGCACCAACGTGGCCGCCGGCGTCACCGATCAGGAGGGCCGCCTGCTGGGCAAGGCGTCCATTCCCTGTCCCCGGGGAGCGGAGGCCATCGCCGACGCCATGGCCGAGGCGGCCCGTCTGGCCGCCCATGAGGCAGAGATCCCCCTGGACCAGTGCGGCTCGGTGGGTGTGGCCTCCCCGGGTACCATCGATCCGGTGGAGGGTATCGTCTTCCACGCCTTCAATCTGGGGTTGGAGAACGTGCCCCTGGCCCGGATGGTCTCGGACCGGCTGGGGGGGATCCCCACCCTGCTGGAGAACGACGCCAACGCCGCCGCCCTGGGAGAGTTCGTCTCCGGGGCGGGCAAGGGGAAGAACTCTCTGGTGGCCGTGACCCTGGGTACCGGGGTGGGCTCGGGGGCCGTGCTGGAGGGCAAGCTCTACACCGGCTTCAACTACGCCGCCTTTGAGTCGGGCCATACCGTGATCCACCGGGGCGGCCGTCAGTGTACCTGCGGCCGGAAGGGCTGCTGGGAGGCCTACGCCTCGGCCACCGGGCTCATCAAGTCCACCCGGGAGGCCATGGAGGCCCACCATGAGAGCGCACTGTGGCAGATCGCCCCCACCCTGGAGGAGGTCAACGGCAAAACCCCCTTTGACGCAGCCCAGGCGGGGGACGCCGTGGCCAAGGAGGTGCTGGCCGAGTACATCGAGGACCTGGCCTGCGGCCTTGCCAACCTCATCAACATCATTCAGCCCCAGGTGCTCTGCATCGGCGGCGGCATCTGCAAGCAGGGGGAGAACCTGATGGTCCCTCTCCGGGCCGCTCTGGACCGGGAGGAGTTCACCAAGGACGCTTCACGCCGCTGCCAGGTGGTGGTCGCCCAGTTGGGCAACGACGCCGGCATCATCGGCGGGGCCATGCTGCCGCTTTATCGGTAGAAGCGCGGAGGGGCAGGCAAGGAGCGACACTGGACTGGAGCGAGGACGAGCGAAAGGCGACATAGTCGCCTGTAGACCAGTCCGAGTCGGAGGGAAGTGGAGCGACTGCCCTGACTGCCCTGTAGCGTGACAAGGATTTCTTTAAGTACACGCCTCATACCCATCCGGTCCCTTTTTCTCCTCCGGCCACAGGGCCAGGGAGGCCCCGTAGAGGACGGCGGCCAGAACGGCCACGGCCTGGACCTTGTTGTCCCGGATCCAGGGGCCGTACCGGTTCCACAGGGGGATGTCCTTTCCCTCCAAAAGGCTTTCGGCGGCGTAGAGTACCGCCAGAGCCACCACCACGCAGACCGCAAGACGGGTCATAAGCTCCCCGCCCTTTTTGGGAAAAAGCTGATCCAGATTCAATGCCCCTCGCCTCCCTTGTATTTCTATTCTATGCAAAAAACGGGGGCGAATGTGAGAGAAGGTGAGCCCAAATGAAAGAACGCAAATCAAGCCGGCGTCCGGCCCCTCCGGAGACCCCGGAGCGGGTCCCCATCCCGGTGATGGAGGCCGACCCCGACGAGGGCCTGAGCAAGGACCAGGTCATGGAGCGGCAGAAGGGAGGCTGGTGCAACCTCCCGGTGAAAAGCCCTACCAAGACCGAGCAGGAGATCATTGCCGGCCATGTTTTTACCTACTTCAACCTGATCTTTGTGGTGTTGGCCGCCCTGCTGCTGGTGGTGGGCTCCTACCGGGACGCCACCTTCATCGGTATCGCCGCCGTCAATACGGTCATCGGCATCGTCCAGGAGATCCGCTCCAAGCGGACCATCGACAAGCTCACGGTGCTTTCCACCCCCCGGGGTACGGTGGTCCGGGCGGGCTCGGAAATGAGCGTACCCACCGACCACATGGTCCGGGATGACATCGCCGTCTTTTCCGCCGGGGACCAGATCAGCGCCGACGCCCTCATTCGTTCGGGCACCGTTCAGGTCAACGAGGCCCTCATCACCGGCGAGGCCGAGCCTTTGGAGAAGGGCCCCGGGGACAAGATCCGCTCGGGCTCCTTTGTAGTGTCGGGCTCCTGCCGGGCCCAGCTCACCGCCGTGGGGTGTGACTCCTACGCCGCCAAGCTCACCTTGGAGGCCAGAAAGGACGTCAAGACCGGACAGTCCGAGATGATGGCCTCCCTTACCAAGCTCATCCGGTTCATCGGCTTTGCCCTCATTCCGGTGGGGGGTATCCTCTTCTGGAAGCAGCATTTTATCCTGAAGCTCACCTTCCGCCAGTCGGTGACCTCCACGGTGGCCGCCCTCATCGGCATGATCCCCGAGGGACTGTACCTGCTGACCAGCGTGGCATTGGCGGTGAGCATGATCCGCCTGGCCCAGAGGAAGGTCCAGGCCCAGGATATGAACTGCATCGAGACCCTGGCCCGGGTGGATGTGCTGTGCGTGGACAAGACAGGCACCATCACCGAGCCCAAAATGGCGGTGATGGAGCTGGAGCTGCTGGACGAGGAAAAATACCCCGCCCAGGCGGTGGAGGAGGCCCTGAGCGCTGTCTACCAGGCCTTAGGGGCCGACAACGACACCGGCCGGGCCATGGCCGAGCGGTTCCAGGCCAAGGTCAGCTGGAAGGCGTCGGCCACTGTGCCCTTCACCTCGGCCAACAAATATTCCGCCGCCGTCTTTCCCGGCAAGGGGAGCTTTGTGGTGGGGGCCCCTGAGTTCGTCATGGGGGAGCGGTACCAGGATCTGAAGGACATGGTGGAGCCATACTCCGCCAAGGGCTACCGGGTGCTTTTGGCGGCTGGGTACGACGGAACGCCCGACGGCAAGACCCCGCTGGACGGCCGTAAGGTAAGGCCCATGGCCCTGGTGATGCTGGCAAACCAGATCCGCAAGGAGGCCCCCGGCACCTTCCGGTTCTTCGCCCAGCAGAAGGTGGCTATCAAGGTCATTTCGGGGGACAACCCCCTGACCGTGTCCGAGGTGGCCCGGCAGGCCGGGGTGGAGAACGCCGAGAACTGGGTGGACGCCGCGACACTCCAGACCGACGAGGACATCTACGAGGCGGCGGGGAAATACACCGTCTTTGGCCGGGTGACCCCGGGGCAGAAGCGCAAGCTGGTGAAGGCCCTCCAGAGCCAGGGCCACACCGTGGCCATGACGGGGGACGGGGTCAACGACGTGCTGGCCCTGAAGGACGCCGACTGCGGCATCGCCATGGCCTCGGGGGCCGAGGCCGCCTGCCACGCCGCCCAGCTGGTGCTGCTGGACTCCAACTTCGCCTGCCTGCCCCAGGTGGTGGCAGAGGGGAGAAGGGTCATCAACAACATCCAGCGCTCGGCCTCCCTGTTTTTGGTGAAAAATATCTTCTCCTTCGCCCTGGCCCTCTTCACTTTGGTGGTGGACATGCCCTATCCCTTCATGCCCATCCAGCTCTCCCTCATTTCCACCCTCACCATCGGGTTCCCCTCCTTTGTGCTGGCTCTGGAGCCCAACGAGAGCTTAGTGAAGGGCCGGTTTATGACCAATGTGCTCCGGGAGGCCTTCCCGGGCGGCCTTACCGACCTGCTGATCCTGCTGTGTATCCAGGCCTATGTGGCGGTCTTTGACTTCCCCAACGAGAGCCTTTCCACCATGTGTACCCTCTGCGTGGCCTTTGTGGGGGTGCTGGTTCTGTATCAGGTGAGCAAGCCCTTTGACTGGAAGCGGCGGCTGCTGCTGGTGACCGTGGTGTGCGCCCTGCTCTTCTGTATCAACTATCTGGGCTGGTTCTTCTCCCTCACCGCCCTCACGGTGCAGGAGACCTTCATTCTGGCCCTCTTCTTCCCTCTGGCCTGGTTCACCATGCGGGGGATGCTGGGAGTGTTCAACAAGGGCCAGGCCCTCTGGCGGCGGGTCAAGCGCCTGAAAAAGGGCGGCAAGCGGGAGCAGGAAAACTGAACAGACGTGAAAATAACAGGGAGAGCGTCTATGCGCTCTCCCTGCTGGCTTACGAAGGGCAAATCGGTGTTATGAAAAGTCTGTAAGGCGTTTGGTATTCATTATCTCCAATGCATCTTCTAAATTGGTTACAAAATATTATACCGTCAATCACTTTTTCGCTCTGTTCCTGTCACCGAGGCGTGGAAAGCTGCCAAAATTGTACGATACTGTACAATCAGATGGGAAGAATGACTTGCAAAACAGCATGGAGGG
>JAGBDQ010000240.1 GCA_017937415.1 Oscillospiraceae bacterium | reverse complement strand
GTGGCCGAACTGACCGAAGACATTGACTGCCCCTATGCCGAGCGTGTGGGCGTCACCACCGCCGAGCCTGTCATCGGTCTGGGGGATGACACTGCCCCCGTTGAGGAGCTGCTGCGCCTCAACGAGGCTGTGCTGGAGGACGTATATCCCACCCACATTGGAAAAGCCGAAAAGGTGGAGCCCATCACCTGGACGAGGGCCACCCCCACCGTCATGGGCCACGGTATTGCCAAACCCCGGGTGGTGATCCCGGTATTCCCCGGCACCAACTGCGAATATGACTCGGCCCGGGCCTGTGCGGAGGCCGGGATGGAGGCCGAGACTGTGGTCATCCGCAACCTGAGCCAGGAGGCCCTGCGGGATTCGGCCCTGAAGCTGGAGGAAGCCATCCGCAATGCTCAGATCGTCTACCTTCCCGGCGGCTTCTCGGGCGGCGACGAGCCCGAGGGAAGCGCCAAGTTTATTGTCTCCTTCCTGCGGAACCCCCGGCTCACCGACGCCCTCCACGACCTGCTGAAGCGCCGGGACGGCCTCATGCTGGGCATCTGCAACGGCTTCCAGGCCCTTGTGAAGCTGGGACTGGTGCCCTACGGGGAGATCCGGGATATGACCGGGGAGAGCCCCACCCTGACTTACAACACCATCGGACGGCACCAGTCCTCCATTGTCCGTACCCGGGTGTGCTCCAACCTGTCCCCCTGGCTTATGGAGGCCGGAGTGGGGGAGATCTACAGCGTTCCCATCTCCCACGGGGAAGGGCGGTTCATCGCGTCAGAGGAGACTCTGCGGGAGCTGGCCCTTGCCGGGCAGATCGCCACCCAGTACGTGGACCTGGAGGGAGTCCCCACCATGGATACCGCCTTCAATCCCAACGGCAGCTTCCTGGCCATCGAGGGCATCACCTCCCCCGACGGCCGGGTGCTGGGCAAGATGGGCCACTCCGAGCGGGTGGGAAAGACCCTCTATCAGAATGTGCCCGGTAATTTTGATATGGGCCTGTTCCGCTCGGGCGTCCGGTATTTCAAGTAAGGGAGCGTTGTCTATGACCGCCATCGGCTATCAGATCTCCAGCCTGAAGCCCCTTCTCACCACACCGGGGGAGGTGTATGCCGCCCTGAAGCGGCTCCACGGCATGGGCTTTCGGGCCCTTCAGCTCCAGTGGATCCACCCTTCGGTGCCCGATACCGAGGTGGCCCATGCCCTCCGGGAATGGGATATGGTCTGTCTGGGGGTCCAGGACAGATACCCTGCCGTCCGGGAGAACTGGGGCCGGATGGTGGCCGAGAACCGCCTGTGGGGCGGGACCGACCTGTGCATCAGCGGCATCCCGCCGGAGGATATGACCGTTTCGGGCCTGGAGCGCTACGCCGCCGAGCTGACCGCCATGCTGGAGAAGCTGGAGAAGGAGGGCATGACCCTCTCCTTCCACCCGGTGGGGGCCGACTACGCCCCGGTGGAGGGGGTTCCCGCCTTGGACCGGCTGCTGGAGCTGGTGCCCCGAATGGGGCTGACCTTCTGCGTCTACCACGCCGCCAAAGTGGGCCGGGACCCGGTGGAGGTGCTGGAAAAGTACCAGGGCCGGGTGAATATCGTCCACTGTAAGGACTACCGCCCCGGGGAAAAGGAGGATACCCTCACCCCCACCGGCCAGGGAGTGGTGGACTGGCCCCCCATTCTGGCGGCCTGCCAAAGGACCGGGGTGCCTTACGCCCTTGCGGAGCAGGAGCGGTGGGACAAGGACCCCTTCCTCTGTGCCCGGGAGAGCCTGGAATTCCTGAAAGCGCAAGGGCTGGAGCCCTGAACGTGGACTCAATATAGGAAAAAGGAGCACCCGCCGGGTGCTCCTTCTTTCTCTCAAAATTTCTCCAGGGGCTGGATGCCGTGGAGGATCATGGACTCAGCCAGGGCGGCCATCTCCTGGGGGGATTCCTTCTGGCCGCTCTCCATCCAGAGCTGGATCAGCCCCACCACGCCGCCTACCAGGAAGGACAGGTAAAACTCCCGCTGCTCAGTGTCAGTGAAGGAGTAGAGCCCGTTCCATTCCCGGCTCACCTTCTCCCGAAGCAGGGCTTTGAACCGCTCCAAAAAGGCGGGCTCCTGCCGCAGGGCGTGGATGGGCACCGGGCCCACATTCCGCTGGATAAAGAAGAACACATCTTCCAGAATGGGGCCAAGGCCCTGGCGCAGCTCTTTGGCGGAGTATGCGTCCATCAGCCGGGCAAATTCAGCGAAGATCTCCTTCTCGGTCTGTTCCACCATGTCCGCCACATCTTTATAATGGCAGTAGAAGGTGCCCCGATTCACATCGGCCAGTTGGGTGAGCTCGGTGACTGTGATCTCCTCGGGGGATTTTTCCAGCAGAAGCTGGTTCAGAGCGGAGCGAAGCTGGGCTTTGGTCCGGCGGACCCGGCGGTCGGTGGCGGGCGATTCCATGGGAGGACCTCCTTTACAAAAACTTCACAAAGATATTGAACACAGATAGAAAAAACTGTCGGTTTTCAGACGGGGAAGCCTTTTTTGACGATTGCATTTGCTCCAAAATCTATTATAATAAAACTATCCAAAATAATCAACACTTGTCCGTTAAACCACATTATCAACACAGGGAGGAACTCCTATGGCCTACATATCTTTGGAGCACGTGGTGAAACGCTATCAGATGGGAGAGGTGGTCATCAACGCGGTGAGCGACATCTCCTTTGAGATCGAAAAAGGGGAGTTCTGTGTCATCGTGGGTCCCTCGGGCGCCGGTAAGACCACCGTTCTTAATATCCTGGGAGGCATGGACTCCTGCGATGAGGGCACCATCTTAGTGGACGGGCAGCGCATCGACGGCTATGACCAGAAGCAGCTCACCCTCTACCGCCGCTATGACATCGGCTTTGTGTTCCAGTTCTATAACCTGGTCCAGAATCTGACCGCCTTAGAGAACGTGGAGCTGGCCGCCCAGATCTGCAAGGATCCCCTGCCCGCCGAGGAAGTCCTGCGGCACGTGGGACTGGGGGAGCGGTTGGGCAACTTCCCGGCTCAGCTCTCGGGCGGCGAGCAGCAGCGGGTGGCCATCGCCCGGGCCTTGGCCAAGAACCCCAAGCTCCTCCTCTGCGACGAGCCTACAGGCGCCCTGGACTATGTGACGGGCAAGGAGGTTTTGAAGCTCCTTCAGGATACCTGCCGGAAAGAGGGCATGACCGTGGTGGTCATCACCCACAACACCGCACTCACCCCCATGGCTGACCGGGTCATCCACATCAAGAGCGGCAAGGTGGCGGCCATGGAACGCAACGAGCATCCCACCCCGGTGGAGGAGATAGAGTGGTAATAAATAGAACGAATGTTTCACGTGAAACATTGGATTTTTTCATTTTCCTATATCAAAGAAAGGAGATGATCCCGGCTTGAAACGCACACCCAACCGTATGAATACCGACGCCATGCGTGAGATCAAGAACACCATGAGCCGGTTTTTATCTCTGTTTTTGCTGTCCGCTCTGGCGGTGGCCTTTTTGTCCGGGCTGCGCACCACCGCTCCGGATATGCAATATACCGCCGACGACTACTTTGACCGTACCGGGCTCATGGACGTCCGGGTCCTGTCCACCCTGGGGCTTACCGACGACGACATCGAGGCCCTGGCCAACGCGCCGGGGGTGGAGCGGGCCGAGGGGGGCTGGTATGTGGACGCCACCCTCCATACCGGAGACGCCAGTGACCTGATCGTCCGGTTCCACTCCCTCAGCGAGCAGGGGATCAATCTTCCTGAGCTGGTGGAGGGCCGCCTGCCCGAAAACGACCGGGAGTGCGTGGTGGAGCCCGACCTGCTCACCGCCGCCGGGATCTCCCTTGGCGATACCATCCACCTGGATACGGCGGGCACCGACTATGAGGACAGCCTCTTTGGCTCGGACTACACCGTGGTGGGCACGGTGACTACCTCCTTATATATGTCCCGGGACCGGGGGACCTCCACCATCGGCACCGGACGGCTCACCGCCGTGGCCTTCCTGCCCCGGGGGGCCTTTGACATGGACATCTACACCGAGGCTTATCTGTTGGCAGACGGCGCCCGGGAGCTCATGTGCTACGGGGAGGACTATGAGGACCTGATGGACAGCCTTCTGGACGAGCTGGAGCCCCTGGGGGACCAGCGGGCCGCCCACCGGTATGACGAGGTGGTGGGGGAGGCCACTGACACCCTCAACGACGCCCAGAAGGAGTATGACGACGCCGAGGCCGAGGCCAATGAGAAGCTGACTGACGCGGAGGAGGAGCTCTCCGACGCCCGGAAGAAGCTGGACGACGGCTGGAAGGAATATGAGGACGGGAAGGCTACCCTGGCCCGGGAGACCGCCCAGGCCGAGCGGGACATTGCCGACGGCGAAAAGGAACTGGCGGACGCCCTCACCGAGCTCCAGGACGGAGAGGCCGACTATGAGGAGGGCCTGGCCGATTACCAGCAGGGCAAGGCCGACTATGAACAGGGCCTTTTGGACTATCAGGAGGGCCAGGATAAGTACAACGACGGCCTGAAGGAGCTCCAGGACGGAGAGGCCGAGTACGAGGAGAACAGGAAGAAGTTGGAGGACGCCCAGGCTGACTACGATCAGGGCGTTCTGGATTATGAGGACGGCCTGAAAGAGTACGAGGACGGCAAAAAGAAGCTGGAGGACGCCAAGAAGCAGCTGGACGACGCCCAGGCCGAGCTGCGCGCCGGCCGCCGGCAGCTAAGCCAGGGCCTGGCCCAGTATGAGGAAGGACTGGAGCAGTATGAAGCCGGAGTGGCTGTCTACAATGAAAAGCTGGCGCTCTATGAGGCGGGTATGACCCAGCTGGCCGGGCTTATGAGGGCCCGGGAGGGGCTGGGAATGTTCTCGGCAGGTAATGTTGGGACCACCTTGGCTGGGGTGGCCGCGGAGTCCGCTAATCAGGACGCCGGTCACCCGTACACTACCGGGGCGATGCAGGGCGTGGCTACCCTCACCTATACTTTGACTGGAGTGATGGGTCAGCTGACACCGGGAACTCCGGAGTATGCCCAAGTGGCAGCCTTGGTGGACCAACTTGGAAAACTGCCTACAGATCCTACAGATGCCACATCTGTGGCGGCCTTCCAAGCTGCGGCGGGAAATCCCGACAGCGGAATGGGAGCCTTGCTGGCCGGCGGCTATGGGACTTTGGACGCCACCTGCAATCAGACCGAAGCTCAACTGCGGGACGCCAAAGTCCAGCTGGATGCTGGCAAGGCACAGCTGGACGCCAGTAAGGTCCAGTTGGACGCCGCGGCTGCCCGGCTGGATGATGCGGCTTCTCAGCTGGCGGATGGCGAACGGCAATACAACGAGGGCAAACAGGAATATGAGGACGGCGTGGCCGAGCTGGAAGAGGCCGAGCAAAAGCTGGCCGACGCCAAGACCGAGCTGGAGGACGGAAAGGCGGAGCTGGAGGACGGCTGGGCACAGCTTGCCGACGGCCGGAAGGAGCTGGACGACGGCTGGGCCGAGCTGAGAGACGCCGAGGCTGAGCTTTTGGACGCGGAGCAGAAATTGAAGGACGCGGCCCAGGAATTGGCCGACGGCGAGGCGGAACTGACGGACGCCCGGCAGAAGCTGGACGACGGCTGGGCGGAGTATCAGGACGGGCTGGCCGAGCTGGAGGACGCCAAAAGAAAGCTGCCCCGGGAGACCGCTAAAGCCCAAAAGGAGTTGGATGACGCTCTCATCGAGCTCCAGGACGGCGAAAAAGAGTATGCAGACGGCGTGCAGGAGTACGAGGACGCCAAGGCCGAGGCGGAGGAAAAGCTCTCCGACGCCCGGCGGGAGCTGAACGACGCCCGGCGGGAGATCGCCGAGATCGAGGAATGCAAGTGGTATATCCTGGGCCGGAATACCAACGCTGGCTATGTGTCCTACGATCAGGACGCCCAGAGAATGGGCAATCTGGCTCAGGTATTCCCCCTGATCTTCTTCTTGGTGGCTGCCCTGGTGTGCCTCACCACCATGACCAGAATGGTGGAGGAGCAGCGGGTCCAGATCGGCGGGCTGAAAGCCCTGGGCTACAGCCGGGGGGCCATCGCCAAAAAGTATGTGGGCTACGGCTTCCTGGCCTCCTTCGGCGGCGGGATCGTGGGCCTCTTGGTAGGCTGTACTTTGATCCCCACCATCATCTTCAACGCCTGGAAGGTCATGTACACCGTGGGGGATCTGGAGATCACCCTCTTCCCGGGAATCTACGCCCTGGCAGTGGGGGCGGCGGTCTTCTGCGTGGCGGGGACGGCTCTGTGGTCCTCCTACGCAGCCCTGACCGCGGTGCCTGCCACCTTGATGCGGCCCAAGGCCCCGCCTGCGGGCAAGCGGGTGCTGCTGGAGCACGTGGATTTTATCTGGAAACGGCTCTCTTTCACCTGGAAGGTGACGGTCCGCAACCTGTTCCGCTACAAGAAGCGGTTCTGGATGGCGGTGATCGGCATTGGCGGATGTACCGCCCTGCTCATCACCGGCTTCGGCCTGCGGGACTCTATCCACGGTTTCTTCGACAAGCAGTACGATGAGATCACCACCTACCACGGAACGGTGAGCCTGGCGGACAAAGCCACCCAGGACGAGATCCTGGAGATCGGCCGGGAATTGGACCGGCAGGAGCTGGTGGAGAGCTGGGTGACCATCTCGGACGAGATGGTCACGGCCGAAAGCAGCCGCCGGAGCGTGGACAGCAACGTATATCTTTCCGTGGCGGTGGACGAGGAAAAATTCAGCGAGTTTATTCACCTGCGGGACTGGGAGACCGGGGAGAGCATGTCCCTGTCCGACGAGGGGGCGGTGATCACCGCGAAGCTGTCTGAACTTCTTGGAGTGACTGTGGGAGAAGAGATTACGGTTGTAGACAGCGACAATGTGAGGACCGAAGTCCCTGTGGTAGGGATCACGGAAAATTACATCTTCCACTATATCTATATGACGGATCAGGGTTACCACGACCTCTTTGGAGAGGAGCCTGGGGTGAACAGCATTATGGTGCGGTACACCGAAGATACCGTGGAGAATTCTGACCGGGTGGCCTCGGCTCTGCTGCCCCTCTCCGGGGTGTCCTCGGTCTCCCGGACCGATTCCCTGCGGCAGTCGGTGCTTCGGGGCCTGGAAGGAGTGGATTACGCCGTGATCGTGGTGGTGGTGGCCGCCGCCGCTCTGGCCTTTGTGGTGCTCTACAACCTGACCAACATCAACATCACCGAACGGCTTCGAGAGCTGGCTACCTTAAAGGTCCTTGGGTTTAACGACCATGAGATGAGCCAGTATGTGTATCGGGAAAATATCTTCCTGACTATCTTCGGAATTTTGCTGGGGCTGGTGATGGGGAAATTCCTTCACCAGTGGCTGGTGATGACGGTGGAGATCGACATGGCTATGTTCTACCGGAAGGCCGAGCCTCTTAGCTATGTTCTCTCGGCTCTGCTCACCGTGGTATTCTCTCTGCTGGTGAACCTGGCGGCTAAGAGGAGACTGCGGAAGATCGACATGGTGGAGTCGCTGAAAACGGTGGAATAAGGACTCTGAAAGGAAAGACAGTACCCCCGCCAAACGGTTTGACGGGGGTACTGTCTATTTCTGTAAACCATTGGAGGACAAGGGGCTACAAAATAAAACGGAAGAAAAAAGGAACGTCCCGCAACTGCGGGACGTTCCTTTTTCGCGAAGTATGAAATTACTCGCCGATCACGTTGACAGCGCGGAGCTTGCCGGGATCCTTGGGATCGGGCTCGGTGTCATAGGTGACCTTCTGGCCCTCGGCCAGAGTACGGAAGCCCTCGGCCTGGATGGCGGAGAAGTGGACGAACACGTCGCCGCTGCCGTCATCGTTGGAGATGAAGCCGAAGCCCTTCTCGTTGTTGAACCATTTGACAGTACCGTGATTCATGTTAAAAACCTCCTACATTAGTGTTATCCCGCCGCAAAAAAAGAAGCCACTCTATTGTCTGTAAGTCAAAATGAAACTGACAGGCAACATAGTGACAATCAATTTTTACATTTTAAGATACAGGTATAATATACTCTTGGAAAAATGAAATGTCAAGGGGAATTTTATAATTTTCACAAAATTTGGGGAGAAAAAATGCTTGAGGTTGTAAGGCAGGAGGGATCGGAGAGGCAAGGGGAGATAAGCGGGATGTGAGAGCGGGAGGGAAGAAACTCCAGATAAGGAAAAAACCGTCAAAGCGGGGGGAGGAATAAAATGGAAATTATGGAAGGAATTAAAAATAGCAGGCCGCCTTTTTGCATATCTTGTATTCCGGGGACAAAAGTGGCCGAAGAATGGTTGACAGAATATTTTTGAGATGAAACCGGACAAAAACCTGGAAAAAGAAGAAAATTCGCTGGGGGAGTAAGGACTGAGCGCCTCCAAAAATCAAAACATAAAATGTGGAAAACGAAGTGGAAAAATGTGAAAAAGCGGAGACTTTTTGAAAAAAAGTTTGTAGACACCGAAAAAAGCCCGCAAACCCTTGATGTTCAAGGAAAAAATTATAAAAAAATTTTGAGAAAGCTCTTGATTTTTACGTCAACTGGTGACATAATATAGGGTACTATGGTAGCATTGCGTCGAAATATGTATCCGACATATTAGAGACTAAGCAAATCCGGAAGAAGGTGATGCGAGATGCAGACAAGTGAATCAGTGCGCAGGCTCGTATCAGGCTTCTTGGCCGTGGTGATGTCGCTGTCCATTCTGCCCGCAGGAATGGCCACTGCTTCTGCTGCCGCCTCCAGGACAGCGGCTGCTGTCTCCCGTCCTTACCCTGATCAGGATGATTTGACTGCCGACTCCATTCTGGCCTCCAAGCAGGATCAGGCCGACGGAGAGATCCCCATGCCCCTTCAGCTGAGCAACAACCAGCTGGGTTTCTATAACGGCCAGCTGGAGCATGAGGTCACGGCCTACATGACTGATATTCAATACTTGGAAGGTATTACCTTTAATGAGTATGCCTCCTTCTTTCCCGGCTGGCTTGATTTGGACCAGGCGGAGTATTTGACATACCAGCAGAAGCAGGCTATCAAGAATATGACCGAAGAGCAGCGTCTGGCCTACCGGGCCAGCGCGGAAGCCAGACTGGACATCCGGAACCAGTTCATCTGGGAGGCCGCTATGGACGGTCAGGATTACAGCGACAAGATCTCCTTTGAACCGAAGAGCTGGACGATCTACGAGGCGACCGAGGATCGGGCGCCTGTGTTGGTATGCACTGCGGTGATCCGCTGGAGCGGTGAGGTGCCCACAGTCAGTGTGCCCATCTCCAGCGGGGACGACGAGGATACCATAAATCAACTGCTGAATCAGGCGAACCAGGGAAGTTCTGAGGATACCGGGACCAAATCCATTGCGGATGAGTCTCCGGAGGTTCAGGAGTTCCTCTGGGAGCTCTACAAGTCCGGCCTGGTCCAGTCCAATTCGCCTTATGACCTCTCCATTTTCGAGGAACGAGCCAAAGCGGAGGGCCTGACCATCAATGAAAGTGAGACCGGCGTGGACCTGGATAAGCTCCTGGAGGACATTCACAAGTCTGAAAACGACGATGGTGAAACCGCTGAGGGAGAAGGGACTACGCCCGTAGACACGGGATTCAACATGCTGACCGGCAATGGCTCCGGCTCTGCTCAGAGCCAGGAGAATGCCGTAACAGAAAACACACAAACCGGCACTGACGACGCTGCGAAGGAAAACAGCGACGACAGTGCCGATGGCGTTAATAAGGAGACTTCTCAGGAGCCGGAAGAGGAGTCTGACGGCATGGAAAATACAGAAAATGATAACGCCGACAACGGTGAAAATGATAATAATAAGGAAGACGAGTCCGGTGAGAGCCAGGATGCCAACGAGGGGCAGACCGCTGGGCAGGACACCAACGAAAGTAAGACCGAGGAAACCAACAGCAACAGTGGCGAAACTGGTGCTGACGGGCAGGCAAACGGGGATCAAAGCAAGAACGAAAATCAGGATACGAACGAGCCCCGGAACGGGAACGGCGACGACGCCGAAGTGATCGTTTCTGAGACTCCGGCGCCCCAGGCTCCGGCTCCTGAGGGTGAGGAGGAGACCGGGGACGAGAACACCGCTGAGCCTACTCCCACTCCTGAAGAAAGCGCCGAGCCCGAGGCTGCTCCTGCTCCCACCGTTGAGGCGACTGCCGAGCCTGAGCCTGCTCCCGCACCTGAAAATACCGCTGAGCCCGAGACCTCGGCCGCGCCTGAGGTTACTCCCTCTCCCGAGGCGTCCGCTGAGCCGGAAGCCTCCGGTGCCCCTGAGGGGACGGATGGCGATGAGCATGATCATGACGGGGAAGACGCCGCTGCCCAGCTTCCTGAGGGTACTGAGATCGCCTATTACACTGTCAGCATGAAGAACAACGAGCGCATTCAGACTTTTGGCGCGGCCATTTGCTTCGCCACTTCTGTACCCCAGGCCATCGACAATTCCGATAATAATGAGGAAGAGGAGAAGCCGGAGGAGAGCCAGAACCCTCAGGAGCAGCAGGACGATGATCCTGAGGAACCGGCTCCCACGATGGAGGAGAAGATGGCCGAGATCACGGCCACCTTCAACGGCCAGAGCCAGGGCCCCGATGTGGCAAACAATCGGATCTATCACATCCGGAGCTTTGCGGAAAAGCGGGTCAACGGTGTGCTGGAGCCCGAGACTTACGACAATATCGTTCCGGTTATGACGAAACTGCTGGCAGATCAGCAGACCGGGCTTGAACTTAAGTCTATCGACGTGCTGGACCACCGGGTCGCTGTATATGACGAGACGACGAAGAGCCTGATCATGAAGGGCGAGGGGCAGACCGTTGTTTACGCCTCGGCCATGAGCACGATGGGCGATATTTACTTTGCTGTGGCACAGCTGGACGTCCGCGGGATCTATCACTTGAGCAGTGAGAATGCCAATGAGCCGGATCCCAAGGCGGCAGTGCCTATGGTCTCCTCCGGACAAAACCATACCCTGGCCCTGACAAGTGAAGGTAAGGTTTACGGATGGGGCGACGGCGGAACCAAGGCGCTGGGCGCTCAGAACGAAGGACAAAAGAATTCTCCTGTCGCAGTAACCATGAGACAGGCGGATGGTACTTTTGAGATCATGAGCGGTATCGTGGCAGTGGCCGCGGGCAGCGGATTCTCCCTGGCCCTGACCAAGGACGGCAGAGTTTACGCATGGGGCAGTAATGGATACGGGCAGCTGGGCACTGTGGAGGAGGTCGGTACGGAGAAAAGCACCGGTGAGCCTGCTCTGGTGCTTGGCCCCCGGGATACGGCGGATACCGCCAATCGGGACAGCGATAACCACCTCTGCAATATTGTAGCCATTTCTGCCGGCGTTACCCATGCCCTGGCCTTGGCCAAGGACGGCACGGTCTACGCCTGGGGCCGCGCCAATGTGGGCCAGCTTGGACAGGGCGCGGATCTTCCGGAGGGAATTACTTATATCACTACGCCGGTGGCGGTTATGGAAGGAACCAGCACCGGTGTGTCGGGCAACCGCCTTGCGGGTGTTGTTGCGATCGAGGCCGGCTCTGATTTCTCCCTGGCACTGACCTCTGCGGGACGTGTTTACAGCTGGGGCGATAACCGGAGAGGCCAGTTGGGCACAAATGAGTCCAGCGGCGTTTCGAATCGGAACTATGCAAGAATGATCCAGGATGCCATAGCATATGGAGAGACTGAACCCACTACCTTTGATAAGGTGCTGGCGATTTCCGGATGGGGCGCCAACGTGGGCAGCGATGTGGATAGCTCGGGCCACGCACTGGCCATCACTGCGGCAACAAACAATGGCGTGCTGACAGGCGAGACCAAGGCCTGGAGCTGGGGTAATAACGCGCAGAGCCAGACCGGCACAGGCGTCAAGGATTCCACCAACCAGACTGTCTGGCTGCCCCGCGGCGTTGGCTTTATGGAAAGCTTTGCGGAGCATGGACTGAGGATCGTCAGTGTAGCGGCCGGCGCTTCCCACTCCTTGGCGATCGTTCGCCTGAACGGGGAGAGCACGGCTGAGCCGGAGCCTGTGCAGCAGACTGCGTCGATGATGTCGGTGCGGCCGCAGGAGCCCGAAGCTGAACCTTCTGTTCCCGCCCCTGAGGAGAGCCCGGAGGCGACTACTACGCCTGCTCCCGAGGAGAGCCCGGAGGCGACTGTCACTCCTGCTCCTGAGGAGAGCCCGGAGGCGACTGTCACTCCTGCTCCTGAGGAGAGCCCGGAGGCGACTGTCACTCCTGCTCCTAAGGAGAGCCCGGAGGCGACTGTCACTCCTGCTCCTGAGGAGAGCCCGGAGGCGACTGTCACTCCTGCTCCTGAGGAGAGCCCGGAGGCGACTACTACGCCTGCTCCCGAGGAAAGCCAGGAGGCGACCACTACGCCCGCTCCCGAAGAGAACCCTGAGGCGTCCATTACTCCTGCCCCTGAGGAGACTGAGACCGCGCCTGTGATCCCTGATGCAGAAAAAGCTGGGGACGGCGAGGAGAATGGAAAGACGCAGTCCGGGGATGGCGAAGAGAAGACCCGGAGCATTTCTGAAGAGATGACGAACGCTGTAGCCACTGCGGCCCAGGCACCTGAGGAAAACGAGACGACAGATGTAAACGGTGAAAATGGGAGCTCTGACACAGGCGTGACTACAGAGACAGACACCGAAGATGAGACGCTTAGATCTGACGGCGATGAGACGGAAAATGGGTCCACGGAAAGCAAAAATGATACGAACGGGACCCAATCGGAAAATGGAACCGAAGATCCCAATGGTTCTGAAAACGGATCTGAAGAAGCCGACGGCACCGAAAACGCCGATAACAGCAACGGCGGCAATGGTTCCGGCGATGCCGAAGGCGGAGATGGATCCGAGAGTGTGAACAAAGAGGACAAAGAGGAAAACAGCGAAGAAAAGAACGAAAGTACCAGTGCGCCGGACACCGAAAACCAGCCTCAGACCGAGTCGCAGCTTGAGATGACCAATGTTTTGAAGGCTAACAACGCCAACGCTTTGACGGCTGACGAGACGGAGAATGAGCCTGCTGTCATCGAGGAATATTTTGTGTATGGCTGGGGCCTGAATAACCACGGCAACCTGGGCCGTCCGGACCATTCGGACGCGCAGGGCACGGTGGAGTTCCCCATTCGGATGTATCTGACTGAGCCGGAGACCAACGAGGAAGGCGAGATCGTGTCGGAGAATCCGGTGATGAATCCCGGCGGCATTACGGCCGGTGAAGCTTTCAGCGTATATTGGTACTACGATGGTACCGTTGACAGCCTGGAAAACGGCACTGTGATGGCCACCGGCTGGAACTCGGCCGGACAGCTCGGCGCCGCGGAGGCCCTGAAGGAGCTCTACCCGGATCTGACCCAGATCTTCTCCCATCCTCTGCCGGTCCGCGTAGGTGCCGGAGTGGGAAAGCAGTTGATTTTCAACAAGGTTTGGGTGTTTACCGACGAGGAAGATCCGGACACGGGCGTTGTGACCCGGAAGTTGACTGCCCGCTATGCCGAGCAGCCGGCCAGAGTGACCGAAGAAGAGGTGGACCGGGCGATCCTGGCTGCGATCGGTCAGGAGGACATGGATCTGAGCCTTCTGCCGGTCAATAAGCTTGCCGAACTCTTGACCATTACGGACCGGCAGGATCTCTTGGTGTTCAAGAGCGGGATCCGCCGGTACTACAGCGTTGGCTTCAATGTCTTTGAGCGGGACCGTTCGGTGGCTACTCCGGATGGGGTAAAGATTAACTACGATGTGCAGCCCCAGCCTGATGAACTGGAGCACTTGAGCCTGAATGTTACCGATAACACGGACGTTTCCGGCGAAAACAACGCCAAGATGCTTCCCACCGGCGGCACCAAGGAAGAGCGCTACGGCACGAACTGGTTTGACGCTCAGGAGGATCTGCCTTTAGAGGAGCGTTACGTCGGCGGGTTCCACGTTGAGGTCAAGGACGCCGACAACTTTACTACGCCTTCCATTCAGGCCGGTATTGGCTTTATGGTGGCGTTAAAGTCGGACGGCAGCGTCTGGACCTGGGGTGACAACTCCAAGGGTCAGTTGGGTATGGGGTCCACCAGCGACCAGGTTCCCTATACCACCTACCCCACGCCGGTGGCCGGACTGATGGGGAATGGCCGACTCAATTTGATTGCGGAGATCTCGGTGGGCTACGAGCATGTGCTGGCCCGGACGGCCGATGGCAGTGTCTACGCTTGGGGCAACAATGAGTTTGGTCAGTTGGGACAAGGAGAGACATTTGTAGACAAATACTCCTGCGTACCGCTTCAGGTAATCGCCGGTGACAGCGAGATGTTTAATGAAGGAGCCGCCTATCTGAGCGGGACCACTATGGTGGCGGCCGGCGGCTATCACAACTTGGCTCTGCTGGGGAACAGCGATGGATATGTGTATTCCTGGGGCAGAAATAACCGTGGACAGCTGGGTACCGGCCTTGAGGTGAGCACGGAGAACCATAACCTGATGCGGGATTATCCCAGCCAGGTCATTTTGAATTATGGTTCTTTGATCCCCAACGAGCGCTATATGGCAAACAGCACGATGGTGGCCGCGGGCGCCTATCACTCTTTGGCTGTGGGCATTTTCCCAGGCGAGGGCGGGGCCGTCAGTACGGTCACGTCGGTTTTGGGATGGGGTGACAATGAGTACGGGCAGCTGGGCTTTGCGGATGACGGCTATGGCTACGCCAGAACTCCCGGCTTTGCACTGTATGGCGACGGAGCCGAACCTCCGCGTCTGTCAGGCGTCCGGAAGATCGTGGCGGGCGAGCGGCACACGGTGGCCCTGTGCGGCGAGGCTTATGAGGGCCAGGCCGGCGGCGGCCGGACCAACCGGATCCGCGTGATGGGCGATACGCAGTATGGACAGTGCGGAAACGTGACCCAGTTCCAGCGGGCCAACCTTAACTTTGCCACCGACTTGCTGGAATCCAGTATTGAAGACGGTTCTACAAGCGATCCGGTCATGGACGGCATTGATATTGCCGCCGGTCGGTTCTATACTGTTGTGCTCCGCGGCGAGGTCACGGCGCCTGCTAAGGAGGGCGGCGAGCCCATCGTCCGGAACAGCAAGGTCTACGCTTTCGGAAGCAACGACAGCGGTCAGCTGGGGCTGTCTCCGGAGGCTCTCTCCCAGACCAAGGATATGATGGAAGTCACGATTGACGGCCTGGGCGAAGGAGAGATCGTCATGAAGGTGGCCGCCGCGGGCGGCCTGAATGTGGGGACCGCAAAGATCGACGCCGCCTCTGAGGGTGGCTTCGGCGGTGCCCTCACCAGCGAAAATCAAATTTATACCTGGGGCAAAAACGACATGGGCCAGTTGGGCGATTTCACCCTGCTGGACCGGTCCACCGCCGTCAAAACGGGCTTTGAAGAGGCTTACATTCCCCAGGCCGCCGGTGTGGTCAACTTTGGCGGCGACCTGGATTACAGTGTGACCGTGCGGGTGGAGAGGGACCATGTTGTTTACCCGGATAACAATAGAAGTTATCGCCTTGTACTGAATACTCCTGTGGCGACAGTTGTAGACCTGATTGCTGAGTTGGATGAAAACAATATGCCTACCGGTTATTACCACACTGCTGAGGACGGTAAGGCCAAGGGCGGAAGCTACAGCATCTGGGCCACCATTCCCGACTCTGCCGATGACGACGGCAATCCCTTGTGGGAAGACACTCTGGCTGATGTGGAGGTCGGGAAGGGCAGAGACTTTGCGGCCGACCCCGCCATTGTGGACTTCTTTACAATTAGGTATGATGTGACGGAAGTGGGCGCCGTCGGCAGTGAGATCTCAGCGATCTATGACGGCAAGCCTGTAGCCAACAATGAAGTGGTCTGGGGCAACGGCAGACTGGAGATCACCGTAGCCGGCCACGGCGGCCTGTTGGACAACTATGTTTACGACTGGAATGACAATGTTCCCGGTGACGGTAGCAAGAACGAGTATGTGTCTACGGAAGTGCAGCGGGAAGGCAAGGATGAAAATGGCCAGGAGATCCGGAAGGGCGTAGTCAACGGCGTCCTGACGGTGGAGGACCTGATCGATACCTTTGACATGACCTGTGTCGTTACCGGACCCACCGGACATGATGTTTCCGTGTCGCTCCGCCGGGACGGCAGCGGCTGGGTCAACAGCGGGAAAGAAGTTCAGCTGGTCAGTACCTTTGGCGAGTATATGCTGAGGGACGATGGAACCGGTCATTTTATCAATGATGCCAGCACCAAGGTAGCCAGCGGCGAATACACCATTGTGGACAATGGGTATGACACCGGCCGCCTTTTGACCGTGGGCCCTGCCAGCGCCAATGCCATCACTCTGAACTACTATACCCTGGAGTACAGCGTTTCCCCCAGAGACGGTATGATTTGGGCTTATGTGGAGGCGTTCTACGCCAACGCTGATTCCACTCCGGACGTGTCGCAGCCTCTGCCCAGTGGGAACGCCGTTCTGGAAAACGCAAAGATCATATTGCGCACAGAGGCCCGGATTTTTACCAGCTTGAACGACGACAACACAAGGTATGACTGGAGCGTAACCGGCGACGTCAGCTATGACGGTAAAAGTGAGTCGTCCAGCAAGCAGACGGGCTATGGCTTCTTTACCATGGGAAGCCGGCCCTCCAAGATCTTCTGTGACGCTTACAATCTGCTGCCCTCAGCTGCAGGTGTGGACATCCTGCAGCTGACGCTGGACGGCGCTGCCTGGTCGGAGGCTGCCAACGAGCTTACCATCACCCTGGAGAGCGACCGGGGACGCGGTGAGACGATAACTGCCGGAAAGAATGCAGTTTGGGCCTCCTATTCCTTGGGGCATACTGATAACGGCGTTTTCAACGGCACAGTGCCTGCCGATGGAAATGTGGCCAATTACCGCATCTATATCAATGGCGGTGAGCTGCCCGGGATCAAGGTGGCGGTGAACGGCAAGAACACCAAGATCACAAATATCCCCTTCTATACATTGACTTATGCCCTGTCCCTGGATCCCACCGCAGGCAACACAGCCACCAGCGCCACTTTGCGGGTGGAGACCGTCAACCTTGCGGATCCCGCCTCCGCGCCGATCCTTCACCAGGAGACGGTCGTCGATACGGTAACACCCGAAAAAACAGGGGTAAAGGCTCATTTCCCCTATGTGGCCAACAGTGAATGGACCGGCGCCCTCAAGCTTTCGCTGATGGGCGAGGGTTCCACTATCTATACCTATACTTGGGGCAGCAAGACCCCTGCCGAGACCGGACGGGAGACAAAGGTACCCGATGGGCAGGCCAGTATCGCAAGTACGGATCTGGCGACCGGCACAGTCCATCCCGGCACGGACACGGGAAGAAGCTTCTTGACTTACGGTGGCGCGATTGAGATCCCCGGCATCTATGTTATGGGCTCGGGTACATCTGTCGTCAGTGCTTCTGCGTTCAGCCTGGAGGATTCTGCTCTCCGGACCATGAACGTGGACGCCGCCATTCAATCCCGCCAGGCTGCTGCATGGGAGGTCCTGGAAGAGGGGCTGGTGGCTGCGGCTGCCGAGGCCGAGGCTGAGACCGAGTCTGCGTCCGATCCCCTGGCGGACGGCCAGGAAAGCGGCGGAGAGCGGATCGAGGTCACGATCATTGAAAACCGGGATCTGAAGCCCTGGCAGTGGAGCGAGGAAAACCCTGTCACCCAGAGCCAGTTGCTGCTGGGTACTACAGTGGAGCTTCTGAAGGGAGATACCCTGGATATTACGGGAACGGTAGAGCGCTATCAGAGCGGTTTCCGTCTTTCCAAGAAAGAATTGACCAGCACCGCATACATGAATACAACGTCGGGTGGGGCCGCGAATAAGCCTCAGCCTTATATTGCCATGCCCGAAAAGATGGAAGGGGCCGACGAAGATGCCGTTGTGCAGGATCGGGACGGCCTGGTGGTGGAGGAGAGCGAGTTTGTCCTTACCAGCTCCAATCCGAACGTGGTCCGTGTGGAGAAGGGCTATACCCTGGTCGCGGTGGCGGACTTTGGCGAGGCCGTGGTCCGGATCTATAACCGGGTAACCGGCCGCTCCGCCATGCTTACCGTGAAGGTGGTCAACGCCGAGGATTATAAGGTGGACGCCACAAAGAGCGTTTACAAGTCTACTCCGGCGGTGGCCTCCGGCGACGGTTTCTCCATCGCCCTGAAGGCGGACGGAAGCGTCTGGGCCTGGGGTGATAACTCCAAGGGACAGCTGGGCACCGATGACACCGAGATGAAATATAGCGATACTCCGGTAAAAGTGTACGAAAGGGTGTACGGTACCAATGAGATCGCTGATACCGTCCTTAAGAACATTGTGGCGATCGCTGCCGGATACGATCATGCTTTGGCGGTGGACCGCGAGGGCAACGTTTATGTCTGGGGCAACAACGCCACCGGCCAGCTGGGAAGAGCACCCAAGGCCGAAGCGGAAAGCGACCAGGTGAACGTGGATTATTGGCCCACCCTCTTCTACGCGGACCGGATGATCGACATGGACGGGGATCCTGAGCTGCTGCCCTTCCGCTCGGGCATCAAAGTGGTGGATGTGGCTGCCGGCAACGGCTTCAGCCTCCTGCTCACCAACGAGGGGACCGCCTTCGGCGTGGGCCGGAACGACAAGGGCCAGTTGGGCTCCGGCTACACAAACGACCTTCTGGGCTTTGATCCCCTCCGCAACGATTTCCTGGCTAACATTACTATGCCCGCAGACGCGGATACACCGGAAGGGCAGATCCTTGGCATCAACCACGGGGTGTACTCTTCGCCTTATTTTGTGGACAGCTTCTTTGAGTATGCCGATTACCTGGTTGATACCTTCCTGCTTCTTGAGAAGTATTACGAGATCGAGATCGAGGAAAATGAGGAAAACCGGAGACAAAAGATTCTGGAACTCTTTGATATGGAGGAAGGGACCGGCATGGCGAAAAATCCCATGCCCGAGTTGATCTCCGCCGAAATGCCCAATTACGATACTTACGTGGCCGCTATGGCGCTTTATAACCGGGTGAGGGATGAGATCACCGCCGAGCTCAAGGACCAGAAGCCGATCATTCGTGTCGTTGAGCGGGACGGCGAGGACCCCTTCCTGTACGACACGAATTGGCAGCTGGCCATACCTACCTATACCGGAGCAAGCTGGACCTATGAGAGGTATTTGGAGGCATGGGAGGGCTATCAGACCCGCCTCCAGAACGATGAACTGAAGAAGGACAAGGAGGACAGCACCGGTCATGTCATCGAGAGCGAGCCTACCTTCAATAACTATACCTATCACCTGACCCAGGTGCTGGAGGGCCAGAGCGCCAGCCGGGGTTACTACCTGAAGGATATGGTAAAGCTCTCCGCCGGAGATGGCCATGTGGTGGCCCTGCGCAGCGATGGCAGCGTTTACGCCTGGGGCGACAACTCCAAGGGCCAGCTGGGCGTGGATCTGGACTATGTGCTGGCCAAAAACCTGGGCAATGGTGATCTGACGGGCGGTACCTTTACCTACCGTGTGCCTATCCGTATCGTTTCCGGCGGCTATCACACCACGGAGAAAGCCGCAGAGTTTGATACCCACCGCAACCATAATGTCATTACATACATGAATAACGTCACCGGCATTTCGGCCGGCGGCAACCACACCATGCTTCTGCTCAGCGACGGAACGGTGTGGTCCTTTGGCGAGGACACTTATGGCCAGCTGGGCACCGGCAGAGCCAACCCCGGGTATGACATCGGCAGCGGCTACCTCTCCACCGATTGGTTCTATGATACCGAGGACGCCCGCTTCAGCGATCCGCTCCTGCCTGTCACGGCTCCCGAACTGATCGCCGAGATGACCACAGAACAGCGCGTTGCCGCCGCCCAGAAGATAAACTTCCCCGCCGAGGTCACCCGGGTGGTGGAGGTGGCTGCCGGAGGCGAAGCCTCCCTGGCCCTTGCTGAGGCCGGCAGTGTCTACGCTTGGGGCAGCAACGTCTACGGCCAGATTGGCCAGTTGGAAGGCGAGCAGGGCGAGATCTATCGTCTGGCCTACACCACTGCCCCCAAGGCTGTGGATAAGGGCGAGAGCGCCAACGTGGATTCCACCATCAAGACCTTTGCCGACGGCATTCGGATCGCTGCCGGACGTAACCACATGGCCGCGGTCAAGTCCACCGGCTACGTCTGGAACTGGGGCGACAACGCCTTCGGGCAGATGGGCAATGGTAAGACCGACACCGCGTTTGTGCCGGTCCAGGCCGGCGACGGCGACTCCAAGACCCTGCTGCTGGATAAATACTGGGTCTACAACGAGGACGATACTCCCGCAACGGATGAGCCCTATCAGCAGACCCGTCCCATGGGCGAGAGGAATCCCGCTCAGCTTGTGCTGTCTCAGGGACAGTATATCTCCTTCGACCTGGCTGATCTGCTGTATAGCTACCGCACCGGCTTTAACCTGATCTCGGACGGCGAGAATACAAAGATCAACGACCTTACCAACGTGGACGTGGGCAGTGTGGATCCCTCCGTGCTCACCATTAACCGGGAACCCGAGACTGACGGCAGCGCCAAGGTCACTGTGCGCGGGACCGACAAGCTGGGCTTCGGCACGGTGTATATCGACTACAACTATGCCGGCGTCAAGGGCGATCCCAACAAGAAGCCGGACAGCAACATGATGTCCCTGCCTGTCTGGGTCCGTCATGTGCAGCAGTATAAAGATGGGAGCGATGACCCTGACGCGTCTTTTGTTGCCCCCATGATTTCTGCTGCCCCTATGGTGGTGGCAGGGGAAAACCACTCCCTGGCGCTGGACTCCCTTGGCCAGGTGTGGGCATGGGGCGACAATACATACGGACAGTTGGGCATGGACCTGAAGAAGACCAGCGTACAGGCCCCCGAGCAGATCCTGAAGGGCCTGACCTTCGATGGAAAGCCCGTCTCCTTTACAGCGATCGCCGCTGGAAAGAACTTCTCCCTGGCCGTGGATAACTTCGGCCGGGTCTGGTCCTGGGGTGAGAACTCCCACGACCAGTTGGGTCGGGGCAATGACCGCCAGGTAAAGGGCGAGATCCCCGGCGTGGTATATACCCGCAATAAGCTGGGCCAGGCTACTGTCCTGGGCCGGCTCACCGTGAGCACCGAGTACTATATTGAGAATCCTGACGGAAGCAAGGATCATTTTATTGAGAATAACATCGACCGGATCATTGCGGTCTCGGCCGGAGAGAACCACGCAATGGCCCTCAGTATCAGCGGCTATGTTTATACTTGGGGCGACAACCAGTTCGGCCAGCTGGGCCAGAACAACCGGAAACTGGAATCCACCAGCTTTGCGAAGCGTATGAGCAAGGGCGCCGCCCCTAGTACCTCCGGCGGCGTGGAGGAGACGGTCAACATCTCCGCGGGCGGTAATTCCAGCGCTGTGAACCTGCTGAACGGGACTCTTTATACCGTCGGCCTGAACGCCCATGGCGTTCTTGGTGACAGCAGCACCATCAACCGCTACTCGCCGGTAAAGGTCAACAAGGGCGAGAGCCATAATGAATTCGACAGCGATAACGCGTATCTCGACAAGGTCGTGAGAGTTGCCCAGGGCAGCGATCACGCCGTTGCGCTGCGCCTGGACGGCAGCATCTACGTCTGGGGCGAAGCGGCTCAGGGCCAGATCGGTTATGTGCCCAAGAGCGACGATATTACCGTTTATATCTGCCCGCTCTGTGAGCGGGAATATACCTCGGCGGACACCGCCGAGGGCGGCGCCGTTTCCATCGAGAAAGATGGGACCACCGGCGAAGAGACCATCACTCTGACCTGCACCAACAAGAAGTGCGACAATTATGGCAAGGCAGTGGAGATCTCGGCCGCCACGAAGCCCGGTCCCACCTTTGTGACCCAGCCCATCCACATGACCCAGATCGACGAGAACGGCAATTTAGTCAAGGTGGGCGACGGTTCCCGGATCCCCAAGAGCGTCACTGTCTGCGAGTGCCCCACCTGCAATGCTGAGTACAGCTTGACCGATCCTGCCGTGACCGACAAGGGCGACGGAACTTATGATCTGACTTGTACCGCTACACCCAACTGTGAAGCAAACGGTACGGTCAATGTTACGCCCAACCGGAAGGACCTGTTTACCACTGGGGACATTTACTCAGGCGGACAGCAGATCGCGGCTGGGTTCAACTCCACGTTCACCAAGGTCTATGACCCCGAGGAGACCCGGGAGGGCTGGGATAAGGTAAAGGTCCTGGCCTGGGGCGATAATGCCGATGGCCAGCTGGGTAATTACGGCCCCGGCACCGAAGAGGACCCTGTGCGCAACGGCACTCCCGTGGACCGGGACAACACTGTGCCCCGCGCCATTCCCGGCGGCCAGGTGCTCCACGATATTGACTACACCTATATGCAGAGCGTCACCGATATGGCCTTGGGCGGACACCACATGCTCCTGACTACGGACAACGGCGTGGTGTTTGCCGCCGGAGACAACACTTACGGCCAGTTGGGCGACTATACCAACAAGAGCTGGAACTATCCCATCGTAGTGGGCGATCTGGCCTTTGAGACCATCCGTATCATGGGCCACGTGGAAAGCGATCCCGCCCCTGTTGAGCCCTATGAGCTGACGCCCCAGGTGGTTTTGGTGGAGGACGAGAAGCTCTACTTTGACCTGAAGAGCATGAACTTTATCTGGAGCAAGGGCTTCAATCTGCTCCAGCATCTGGACATCGAGCCCATCGCTGACGGGGATCTCTTCTTTACGCCTCTGGATCCCTCTCTGGTGGTGGAGATTGGCAGAGAAGGCGACTCTCTGGTGTTCCAGAGCCCTGCCGCCACCGCCGAAGACCGTGTTTACGGCGAGACCATGGTGCAGGTCTACCATCCCAAGACCGGCCGTATGGCCCTGGTGCGGGTCCAGGTCAAGCAGGAGGAGAGGGCGGATCAGGCGTTCACTACCGCGCCTCAGGTGGCTGTGGGCGCCCGTCATACTGTGGCCCTCCGTTCCGACGGCACTGTCTGGGCCTGGGGCGACAACAGCGGCGCCCAGTTGGGCGACAGCACCTTTATCGACCGTGCCTATCCTGTCCAGATGATGGACGAGAAGGGCAACCCCTATACGAATATCCGCGCTGTGGCCGCCGGCGACAGCTATAGCCTCCTGCTCAATGATGACGGCGAGGTCATCGTGGTGGGTATGCTCACCAGCATCACCACCAACCTGGTCCACACCGCCTCTGAAGAGGAGAAGCTTCAGAACGCTCTGGCCCTGAAGGATAAGGAGAATCCCAACGGCTTCGCCGTCTACCGTGAGGGCGACCGTACCACCGGCAACTACTTCATTTATACCGACGCCCAGGTGGCGGAATCCCAGAAGCCGGACGGCATCGTGCTGAGGGGCTCCCCCGACGGCCGTATCACCATGCGCTATGAGTGGCGGGACTCCCGGAATAACGTGGTGGAAAAGCCCGCCCAGGAGCAGATCGACAGCGGCGCCGTCACCAAGTATTATACCGGATGGTATGAGATCCCCACCGAGGAGCAGAAGGCCGCGGGCCACACCACCGGCTACTACGCCGCCTACGACTATGTGAACGGCGACGGCGACAACTGCGGCACTTGGCTGGATATTCCCGAGATCTGCCCCATCTGCGGCGCCCCCGGCAATGAGGTGCTGTCCCAGGTCCATACCACCAAGTCCGAGCGGGTGATGGTGACCCGGGCCATCACCGCGGACGACGGGATCGGAACAGGCGGCATCACCGGAAATCCCACCGACGGATTTTTCTATACTTATACGGCTCAGGACGGGAGTTTGAAATCAGAACCGCTGAACAAGAAGTATGAAAACGGCGACCGGACATTCTATGTCTCCGCGGGCTTTGACAGCAGTAAGCCCTATAGCTCGGTGGCAGAGGATTACAATAAGATCATGGTGGCAAGCCTGGGCAGCTACTATGTCCGCGACTGGGGCAACAGGGACTTCCCCTACTTCACGGGTACCCTGAAGTGCAAAAACGCGTCGAGCTCCACCAACAAGTGCCTTATGGGCGACTATCAGCCGCTGCGGAAGGACGTTCCTCTGCACTGCCCGGTGGCAGGCTGCAACCAGGTGGGCCAAAACAGCTTTAAACTCATTTACGCCGATGACCACGATGTTTGGAGCGACGGTATTGATGATATCGCTGGCTTTAACTCCGACTGGCATGCCATTCCCGAGGATGAGTGGAAGCATCAGTATTGGTACTGCCTGGGCGGCCATTCCTGGATGGTGCCTTACGACAAGAGCACCACCGAGGCGGTGGCCGAGCGCAAGACCCTGACCTACCAGACCGGGGAATTGGATCAGGAAGGCGACCCCGTGGAGGCCATTCTCACTGACATTATTGACATTGCGGCAGGTACCGACCACATCCTGGCGCTGAAAAAGGACGGCACCGTCTGGGCCGCCGGTGACAATGACCACGGCGAGCTTGGTCAGGACAGCTGCGAGAAGCTGGGCACTGCCGTGCAGGTACTGGGCTTCAAGGGGAAGGGAATTTTGAAGAACGTGGTGGACGTGGAGGCCGGCAATGGCTTCTCCGCCGCTCTGATCTCCAACGGAACCGTTTTCACCTGGGGCAGCAACACCAAGGGCCAGCTGGGCGACTCCGGTCGCGAGTCTTACAGCGCCACGCCCGTGCAGGTGGTAAGCGGCGATTATGACGTGAACGATCAGGCCATCTTCAACATTCTCACCGGCGTCAATGCCATCTCCGCGGGCGACAGCCATGTGGTGGTGATCGCCAGCGAGTTTGTGGGCTCTGACAACAGCTTTACCCAGTCGAAGAGCGTTTTTGCCTGGGGCGATAATTCCAAGGGCCAGCTGAACGCCAAAGAGATCAAACTGGTCAATGACGGCACCGGCACCATGGCTGAGACCGTGGTGGACCGCAACCTGGAATACTCCCGTACTCCCGTACGGGTCCTTGGCCTGTCTGAACAGGAATTGAAGGAGAAATACGGTACCGACATCCTGGCCGTCACGGTGGATGCCGGTGCTGCCCATGCTCTTCTCCGGCTCTCCGACGGCCGGGTTATCGGCTTTGGCGGAAACAACCGCTTCCAGCTCTCCAAGGGCACTCCGGATGCTTACGGTATCGTCACCGTGGAGGACGGCGAGGCTGTCACTTCCAGCGGTGTGGCCGAGGGTATGATGATGGCGGCTGCCGGGGGCAGCCACAGCGTTCTGATCACCTCCACCGGCCACGTGCTCTCCTTCGGCGACAACACCAAGGGCCAGTTGGGCCTTGCCGCCCGGGGCACGGATGACAGCACCGACGACTGGCGTGAAGAGCCCTGCTACACCGGCGAGCAGGCGGCTAAGATGCTGCAGTTCCAGTTTGGCGGAAACCTGAACCGCACCTCTGCCGGCTATAACCGGATCGAGACCTGGTGGGATATGAACAAGAATCTGACCATCGATATTCTGGACGAGGTGGAACAGACCCAGTACTTTGGCTTCAACCTGTTGTCCAACGATCCGACGACTACAACGGAAAACCTGAGCACCCTTTACCCTGAGATCCGTTTCCTCTCCAGCGACAAGAGCATTCTGGAGGTGTATGAGGAGAATGGCACCTGGAAGATGCGCTCTGCCGGCATGAGCTATTCCAGCTTCCAGAAGATCGGTGACGTTACGGTAGCCGCCGTGGATGCCAACGGCAACGTGGTCGGACTCTTCATGGTGAAGGTCAAGGATGAACTGAATCAGTACTCCGAGAATCCTGACCTGCCTGATACTGAAAATCGTTATGCCACTCCCATGATCGTTTCCAACGACAAGGTCACGCTGGCCCTGAAGGCCGACGGCACTGTCTGGACCTGGGGCAAGGGCGCTTATCGGGACAAAAACGGCAATCTGGTGGACTGCACCAGGCCGACTATGATTCCTTTCCCGAACTATATTGCCCAGATCGCCATGGGCGCAAACCACTATGTTGCCCTTGACATAAATGGCAGGGTCTACACATGGGGCGACAACACTTACGGGCAGACCGGCATTTACCTCAACAGCGAGACCTACTATAAGACTGTTGTGGACCGTTACGACAGCAGCCAGCGGCCGCAGAAAACCACCCTCAACCGGTATAAGCGGCAGCAGATCGTTGAGAACCCCACCGACCTGCTGAAACACCTTCTGTCCCGGGATCAGTCGGCCACAGCCAAGGCGGATCCGACTGCGATCGATCCGGAGAACGGCCCCTTCAAGGCCGACCAGCTCTTTGGGAAGATCGTCTCTATCGCGGCGGGCGACAACCACACCCTCCTTCTGGATGATAAGGGCAGCGTGTGGGCTTTTGGCGATAACGCCAAGGGCCAGCTGGGCGTGGGCGACACCGGCTACGACTACAGCTCCAGGCTGGTCACCGTCAATGACAGAGCATATCAGGCCACGGCCGCCCGCTATACGCCTACCAAGGTGCTCAAGGGCGTCAGCGCAGGACGTACCGCCTATCTGGAGAACGTCATTTCCATCAGTGCCTCGGGCAACCACTCCGCTGCTGTTTTGGCGGACGGCACTGCCTGGACTTGGGGCAGCAATGAAAAGGGCCAGCTGGGCGTGGTGGCCAGCGGCAGCGTGGTGGTCCCTGTTGCCGTTTCCGGCACCAAGGATCAGCTCGTCACCGGTAAGATGAGGAATATCGTCTCCATTGCCACCGGGAAGGGACACACCCTGATCCAGGCCGTGGTTCCCAAGCTGGAAAAGGACGAGGAGAGCGGAAAGTACCTTCCCATCGACGGCGAGTACACCATGGGCGCCTATGCTGTCGGAGACAACTCCAAGGGCCAGCTGGGCATTGGCATCATCTACACCTTTACCTGCCCCGATTGCGGGAAGAAATTCCACACCGGCGATCCTGAACTTACAGGCTCCGGTGTCAATGTCACGCTCACCCATCAGAAGGCCCAGAAGGATGAACAGGGCAATGTTCTGAAAGATGAGAGCGGGAACATCCTCTATCAGACCGTGGAGGAAGAGCGGGAAGTGGACAAGACCAATGAGGATGGGACTCCAGTCCTGGGCGAAGACGGAAATCCCGTTAAGGAAACGATCACTGTGACCGTGCCCGTGATGGGGACCTATGAGGTCACCGGCGTGGTGGCCGACAAGGCCGACCTGATGGTCCGTACACCCACCCGGGTCATTGACACCGCCGGCAAGCCTCTGGAGGAGGTCCGCCAGCTTACCGCCGGCGACAACTTCTCGGCTGCCTTGGTGGGCGATACCCTCTATGATACCCTGAAGATCGGTAATCCTCCCTTTGACGCTACGCTGATCTATGCCTGGGGCGACAACTCCAAGGGTCAGCTTGGCGTGGCGGAAGGTGCCGGCTCGGGCAGTATGATCCTGCCTGACGATACGACACGGGCTACGCTGGTCCGCAAGGGCGGCACGGTCTCTATGGTGGAGGAAGTGGGCTCCGAGATCCAGAATGATGCCGCCAAGACCAAGGCCGAGTACATTCGGGAGAACCTTTACATTGCCGCCGGCAGCGAGACCCTCTTCTTCGTTCAGGAGGACGGCACGGTTTGGTTCAGCGGCAGGAACGACCGTAAATTCGATTTCAAGAGCGATCCGCGTTATGTGCCTACCCAGATTGACCTGGATACCTTCTATACGCTGTACATCGGCGAGGCGCACATTTATAACAACACGGATACCACTACGTCGGTAGCCCCCTCTCCCTGGAAGCCCAAGATGCCCCAGAGCGTTACCATCTACGACAACCAGTGGCTTTGGATCGTGGAAAAGGATCTGCGCCAGGCTTTCAGCAGCAACTTCAACGTGCTGGATCCCAAGTTTGAGCGGTATCTGCCTGCTGACGCGCGTATCACCTACACCTCTTCCGATCCCTGGATCGCGGACTTTGCCCTTGACCAAGACGGCAAAATGTATCTGAAGCCCACGGGCAAGGCCTATGGCCGGATCATCATCACCCTGCGCAACGAACGCGATATGTACTGGGGCGACTACGAGGTCTACGTCCTGCCCACCCAGATCGACGCTGTCCTGCCCAAGGCCAACGCCGCTGTGGTGGCCGGCAACAACGTCACCGTGGCCCTCCAGGCTGACGGTACTGTGTGGCAGTGGGGCGATATTTGGATCAATGATTACAGATATACCTATGAATATCCCACGCAGGTCTCCTTCCAGGGCCTGGGTGCCAACGAGCACATCGTTCAGATCGAGGGCTATGACCGTTCCTTTATGGCCCTTACCAACCTGGGCAATGTGTACACTTGGGGCCGCAACGATTACGGCCAGTTGGGCAACGGGAACTCCAATGTGAGATGGTATGGCAGATATGAGGGTGACCTCAGCACAGGAAAAAATCACTGGATCGAGCGGCGTTACGACCAGCTCAACGCTGTGAAGGTGAGCACCCTGGGTCCTGCCACCGAGACCGGCCCCATTTTCAACATCTCCATGGGTCAGGATTTCGCCATGGCGGTGAGCGCCGGTAAGCAGGTGGGTACCGAGCTGAAGAATGTGAATACGGTCTGGGTCTGGGGCAGCAACGCCAACGGCCAGCAGGGCATCGGCTACAAGGCCAATGTCTGGAGAGATTCCAGCGGCTACTGGCACAACGGCACCACCGACTCCACCAGCGCCGCCTATGAAAATGACCGTTTGGTCTATGCGACCCCCCACAAGGTCCTGGGCCAGGAGGGCATCGACAACTTAGTGAATATCACCCGGGTCGCCGCCGGTAATGGCCACGCGTTGGCCCTGCGGAGCGACTCCACCGTCTATGCCTGGGGTGCCAACAACTACGGCCAGTTGGGCGACAACACCACCAACGACCACTATACCCCCATCCGGGTCACTCCCGGCGAGTACGACAGCGAGGCCTACTATCTCCGTGACGTCATCCGTATTGATGCTGCCACTCAGTACAGTATGGCCCTGATGCGGACCAATGAGGTCTATGTCTGGGGCAAAAACCAGCATGGTGTCCTGGGCAAGGATCCTGATACCGTTACGTCGGCCAAGGTCCCCACGAAGGTCTCTTTGATTAATCCCGAAACCGGGCTGGAGGTCCGGGCGGCTGAGATCTATGCCGGTCCCAACCATGCCATGGCTACCGCGCAGGTCGGTGTCGATATGGCCTTCGCCTGGGGCCTCAACACCAATCACCAGCTGGGCGTCGGCGTGGATGACGAGAAAGTGTACGTGCCCAAGGCCATTCTGGCGGGTGACAACCTGGTGGTGCGGGGCGGGGAAGGCGGAACCTCTCGCCTGGACCCCTATTTCCGGACTACCTCCTATTTCTCCGCCGGTACAACGCATACGGTGCTGATGGACTGGCAGGGCCAGGTCTATTTCATGGGCCATTACAACTGGGGCAAGCTCGACCAGAACGCCGGGGATCCCGTTGTAAACAAGGACTCTCAGATTCCTGACCGCTTCGGCAACGAGGAACTGAAGCTGTACCGCTGGCTCAAGGGCGGCGTAAACGGCACCAAGCAGAGCAACTTCTATACGTTGCAGGTGAACGTTCTGCCTGAACAGTACACCATGGACTGGGTCAGGAAGGATAAGATCGCCTCCGGCATGAGCGAGGCTGACGCCCAGGCCTATGTGGACAGCCTGACGCCCACCGCCACCCGGACCAGCATGACCATCCCCTTCGATGAGCTGTATGAGGATTACGATTACGCATACAGTCTCCGGTTCAGCGCCACCCGCACCAAGATCACCGAAACCGACCACATCGTGGCCATTTCCAGTGATCCCAGCGTGGTGAAGGCCGAGGTCACCGATACCGGTATCGTGATCACCAGCACCGGCATCGGCTGGGCCAATGTGTCCATCCGCAACACCAGGACCGGATATTCCTTCATGGTGACCGTGAACGTCACCGAGGTTTCCCTGGCTGTGAAAAACGCTGTGGCAACGCCCATGGTCTCCAGCGGCAACGCCTTCTCCATCGCTCTGAAGGCCGACGGCACTGTCTGGGCCTGGGGCACCTGGGGCCGGGCCTATAGCAGCAGTAACAGTTATTACAATTACGCGGCCTCCTATCCCGTTCAGGTCAAAGAATTCAGCGGGACCGCCGTTGCGGTGGCTGCCGGCTATGACCATGCCCTGATCCTCTCCAACAACGGCACGGTCTGGTCCGTAGGCATGAACAATTACGGCCAGCTGGGCATCGGCAGCACCGATAACAATTTCAGCAACTCCTACACCACGGCACGTCAGGTCCAGGGCCTGAGCAATAATATCGGCCAGATCGCCGCCGGTATGTATTACAGCGCCGCCGTGGATAAGACCACCGGCAAGGTCTATGTCTGGGGCCGGAACTACTTCCATGACCAGTACCGTTATCATGAATACTACGGCTATAGTTACAATAACCAGTTGACCCATGAGCTGACCACCGCGCACGCGCTGCGCAGCGGCTTCAGCGCCAGCCATACCGACACCATCAGCGTCTCTATAGGCTATCAGCACAATATTGAGCTGACCAACATCATTGAGATCTCGGCCGCCGGCAGAGCCCTTTACCTGCTGCGGCAGGACGGCACCGTCTTTGTGGTGGGCTCTCAAGAGCAGGATCTGCCCGATGAGGGCGGCGTGTCCGACGCCAATCTGCTCATGGGCGCTGGCTACGGCACTACCCTCTACAAGGTGAAGGAGTACAATCCTTACGCCGTGGCCGGCGGTATGCTGGGTACCACTTATCTGACCGACGTGCTGACCCTGGATTCCGGCTACTACCACACCCTGGCCGTGCGGGGGATCACCAGGAATGAGGATGTTACCACCACGACCTATACCTGTCCCAAGTGCGGCGCTGAGCACGTGGGCGACAGCTCGGATACCCATACCATCACCAAAAACGAGGATGGTACGGTGATTTTGACCTGCACAGCGATCATTACCGCCACCGATCCCGGTGACGGCAGCGGCGCGTCCGGCGGCGGGGCCACGGCCGCCGAGGGCGGCGAAGGTGGCGGGACCGCCGGAACCGAGACCCGGTGTGACTACAACAGCGGCGAGACCAAGGAGGTCCTGGATCCGAAGTACATTGTGACCGAGACTGCCATCAACGGCAGCCAGCGCCGGGATGTGGTGTCCTGGGGCAACGACGGAAATGCCCAGCTTGGCGACCAGGGGACCAACACGAACCGGGGCCTGGTGAACTACGTCACCGGCCTGGGCACCTATGCCAATAACGGCGCGGACAGTGACGGAATGGATATTGACCTGCTGAAGGTCTACGCCGGCGCTTACAACAGCGGCGCCATCTATACGGAGAACCTGGACAACATTGATCCCGACACCAATAAGCTTCACGTTCTGGGCCTGAATACCAGCTATCAGCAGGGCGACAACGACAACACCAGCCCTGCCCAGACTGGTGACCGTGCCCTCCAGGGCAACAGCTACAATACCCGGACCGTAACCAATCAGAAGACGGCCCCCAACGATTTCGGCGGCTACTTCAACCGTCCCTACGACCTGTCTCTCAGTGAACTGACAACCGTGGCCGTCCAGAAGGAAGGCTCCGTGTGGGCCTGGGGCAGCGACGAGGCATACCGCCGGGGCGACTTCGGCGATGCGGAGGGCCTGGTGGGGACTCCCGTCCAGGTGGGCAGCGAGGATTATTACGATCTGGTCATCAACAAGGCGGAGCTGTATGCCTATCAGATTGACGGCGTCAGCAACAGCACCTCCGCGGTTGACCCGGAGCGGAACGATACAAAATATGCGCGCGTGAAGATCGCTGACTATGGCAGAAGCGCTACCTTCGCTCCCGCGGCCCAGGAAAAGCCTCTGGACCGCCGGATCACCCTGCGTCCCTTCCAGGATCTGGAGATCGACCTGAAGAGCATGTTTGTCCGTGAGGACTGGGGTTTCAACCTGCGGGTGGACTACGAGGACGTGGCCGCCGTCTGGGAGAGTATGAAGGTCAGGAGCCTGAACACCGACCTGATTACCGTGACTCCCTTCGCCTTTGAGTACGCCGACGGCACCAAGGTGACGGATGAAAGCAAGGTCACCGGTGACTATGAGAGCTTTGTGGACGAGGCCGGTACAAAGTGCTATCCCACCAAGGTACGCCTCAGCGTGAACCGGGACCAGAGCGCCCAGGGCTATGCCTCTGTCATCTTCATGGATATGGAGCGGGATATTCACAGTCTGCTGACCATTTCTGTGATCCCCACCCTGGAGGACGATACCACCGACCAGAGCGCCGACCTGGCCGACATCAACAGCGATCTCAGCGACGCCAAGGCCATTGCGGTGCCGCAGGTCATCATGACCGGCACGGACAGCGGCGTCAACACCGCTTATGCCCTTACCGCTTACGGCGAGCTGTACGCCTGGGGCAGCAACAGCTACGGAAAGCTGGCCAACGGGCTTGCGACGGTTTTGGATACCACCAGTGTGGATGCGCCCATTCTGACCGCTACAAATGTGCTGCAGGTTTCCGCTACGAATGACGCTGTGATCATCCTGAAGAAGGACGGCACTGTCTGGCAGAGCGGCCACGTCCACATCAGCGGCTGTGGACATTATGAGACCTCCTTCGTGAAGCGCAGCCTGGACCGCGCGGCGGTCAAGGTGGGCGTCGGCGGAGATACGAACTACAATTACTATTACGTACTGACCGCCACTGGCCATGTGTACATGTGGTATGGCTGCACGGTGGGCGAGGGCGGCTGGTGGCTCCAGAACCAGTTCGGCGAGACCCTGCGTTACATCGTGGACATCTCGGTGGGCGAGGGCGGCATTATGGCCCTGAGCGCCGATGGAAGCGTATATTATGCCGGGCTGGGCAGCCAGAAGCTGACCCACAGAAGCAATTATCAGAGCGAGTATCACCGTTACAGCAGAGACGCGGTGGCGGTGAATACCGGCAGCAACCGCAGCTATATGAACTGGAACAACGCCATTGTGTTCAACAATGACAAAAATGTGTCCCTTGGCGGCGCCACCGGCTATACCGTGACGACTCCTTCCGAGAGCAATAAGCTGTATAAGCTGGAGAAGGACGGAACGACCCGGTACTTCTACCTGACCGGGATCAACTCGGGCAAGGGCAATTATGTGGTCACCGGCTCTCTGCGGGATGAGAAGAACACCGTGCTGGAGAAGAACGTGGCCTTTACCTGGGGCGCCAATGCCCAGGGGCAGTTGGGCGTGGCCGCCGCTGCCACCGCGGAGCTGTCCCGGCCTCAGAACGCCTGGAATGCCATAACCACCAACGCCGACGGCAAGATCGTGACCGATACGGATACTCTGCTGCGGAATGTGGTGGCCGGCGACTTCAGCGTCCATGCCGGTATCCTCCTGACCTCTGACGGCCGGGTCTACACCACCGGAAACAACCAGAATGGCGCCCGGGGCATTCAGGAGAACTTCGGAACTACGCTGGAAAGCAACGCCCAGCCTGTCCGGGCCGGTGAGAACGACATGGACCGGCTTGTCATGGTCAGCGGCGACGAAGAAGGCGATGTGAACGAGAGCAACTACTTTGTCGATCTGGACGAGGGCAAGACCTTCTCCTTCGATACCATCCTGCGGGTCCATACCCAGGGCCTGAATCTCTACCAGCTCACCGAGCGTACTCCTGTGGCCAATCCCGACGGTGTGGCCACTACAAAGACTGTGGGCACCACGAATGTGGTGGAGATGGGCGACGCGACGCCCGGAAGCGCCACCGTGAAGGCCTGGACCAACCTGCCCAAGGCCAGCAGCGCACGGTTTGTCTATGCCTCTTCGGACACCCGGATCGCCACCGTCTCGGTGGACGATACCACCGGAAAGGTCATCATCACCGCCAACAGCAACGGCTACTACGGCGACACTACGATCAGCCTTTACGATAAGGCTACCGGGATGGAGGGTCGCCTGGTGGTCACCGTCCGCCAGCAGCTGGTGGGTGCCGCAGGACGGACTACCGTGGTGGCCGCGCCTCAGATCGCTAATGCGACCAATTACTCCGTAGCGCTGAAGGCGGACGGCACCGTCTGGACCTGGGGCACTACCGGCGGAAGCTATCCCGCGCAGGTGACCCGGAGCAACGGCACCGCGCTGACCAACATCATTGAGATCGCAGCCGACGCCTCTACCGGCGGTGTGGCGCTGGACAATGAGGGCACCGTCTATCAGTGGCCCGGCAACGGCAAACAGGTCACTGCCACCTTCGGCAAGAGCTCCTTCGGGAACGAGCGGGTGGTAAAGATCGCTGCCGGCAATAACCTGCGCCTGGCTCTGACCGAGAGCGGCAAGGTCTGGAGCTGGGGCTACAACGGCAACGGGCAGCTGGGCGACGGTACCAACACGGACCGTTCCGCACCCGTCCGGGTCCGCGGCGCTTTGGGCGGCAGTTACGAATACCGTTATCTGGAAGGCGTGGTGGCTATTGCCGCTGGTTACCGCACTGCGGCTGCCCTCCGGGCAGACGGCTCCCTGGTGGTCTGGGGCAACAACGCCAACGGTCAGGTGGGCTATGGCCAGAATAACGGCGGCCAGAATTACAACAATAAGGACGTTCCCATGTATGTCCGCGCCGGGGACGCCTCCGGCATGAGCTACGACGCTTACCTTCGGGGCGCCGTGGAGGCTGACCTGAGCAATGAGAGCACTATCGCTCTTATGCGGGACCGGAAGGTTTACACTTGGGGCGACAACGCTTATGGCCAGCTCGGCATGGATTCCGGCGCGGCCGATAAGCACCTGCCCACGCTGCCCGCCCAGAACTGGTGGAAGGAGACCTCCGCTGAGGAGGGCAAGCCCTCTGTGGTGGAGGAGTATGCTGTCCAGATCTCGGGCGGCGCCACCCGCACTATGGTGGTCACCAACAAGGATAACCTTTACGGCGCCGGAGTCAACGGTACGACCTACAATGCGCTGGCCCAGGGGCTGAGCGTAGGCAATGTGACCACCTACACCCAGATGCGCAAGTATGACAGCACCGGCAGCAAGGGCCTTACCGACCTTTACTTCTTCAATTCTGATCCTGCCTCTGCGTATGTGGACCGTGTGGTCATGGCCGCCACCGGCGACAACCACACCACCATTCTGCGCAACGACGGGTCTATCTACGCCTGGGGCAACAATGCCAATCACCAGTTGGGCAGCTACATCAACAATACCAATACTGCCGGTGACCTCGTCAACGAGGGCACAGCCGCCAACGGCAACCCCAATACCCGGGCCTATCCCTTCCGTGTGGGCGCCGACGATCACCACGGACTGTTCCTCAATAACGCGCTCTCCATTAAGAATGCGGACGGCAATACCTTCAAGCCTGAGGAGCTGGAAGTGACCAACGCTTTGGGCCAGAAGGAAAAGTTGCTGAACTGGGTCCTGCCCGCCAAGGGAACCGGCAAGACCGACGAGCTGGGTGAGGAGGCCTTCGTGGTCCTGACCCACAACCAGACCCTGACCCTGGATCCCAAAACCATTACCATGGAGTATGCCTCCGGCTTCCTGCTGTGGAATGATCTTTCCACCACCGATATGTACGCGTTGGCTGTCAAGACCGACGCGGCTGCCGGTAACAACGAAAACCCGTGGGAGAGCTTTACCGATACCGGCAGGACCATCCGCGAGGCGGGCCTCAGCGTCTACGACCTGGACGCCGATACTCTGGTCATTACCACCTCTGACCATAATGTGGCCCAGGTGGAGAAGGATGCCGCCAACGGCAAGTGGATCATCAAGCCTGTGGAGAATGGGTACGGCACCGCCAATATTCTTGTGAAATACACCGGGAAGGACACGCCCCTTTACGGTGTGGTCCGTCTTACCGTGATCCAGGACACCGAGGAGGTTCGGAAGAGCACGCCCAACGCCTCCGCCAAGCTGGCGGCTCCCCAGACCGGGGCCGGTATTGACTTTACTGTGGCCTTGATGAGCGACGGCACTGTGTGGGCTTGGGGCGAAAACGGCTATGGACAGCTGGGCGACGGCACCACCACCGACCGGAGCGTTCCCGTTCAGGTTACTACCGACGTTTACGGCACGCCGCTCAGAAACATTACTGCCATTTCCGTGGGCGATTCCTTCACCATGGCCCTGGATAAGGACGGCTTTGTGTGGACCTGGGGCCGCAATGATGCCTATCAGTTGGGCAACGGCAACAGCAGCAACCGTGTTTACGCCCAGAAGGTCCTCATCGGCGCGCAGCCCAAGCTGGAAGAGGATGAGGTCTATCTGCGGGATATTCGTACCATCGCCGCCGGAGATGACTTCGCCGGTGCCGTGGATAAGAACGGATTCGTTTATACTTGGGGCGCCAACGACTACGGTCAGTTGGGCAACGCTACCACCAATACTGCCGGCACGCCCGTTCGGGTGGTGGCGGGCGTCAGCGCGCCCGGCGTCACCCAGAGCGGCCTGACCACCGCCTACACCGCCATCAACCGGTACATGCGGGATGTGGTGGAACTTGCCGCGGGCGAGAACCACTTCATCGCCATGATGGACGACGGCATGATCTACGCCTGGGGCTCCAATGCCAACGGCCGCCTGGGCACTGAGTACACTTCTGTGGGTACCAGCAATTATCTGACCATTCCTTACCAGGTCACCCGGGGCCAGAACGAGCCCGGCAGGGCCAATACGGACACGCCCAGAGTGAGCCGGTACCTCCATGAGGTGCTGGAGATCGTGGCGGGCGATTACGCCTCCTGGTATATCAATACGGACCACGAGGTCCTGATGACCGGCTCCTTCTCCAGTGACCGGGCGGACGGCACAACGCCCGAGATCCTTTCCGCTGTACGGCCCACCTACTTTACAGTGAACCAGCTGGCGCCCACCGGGGAGGATGTGAAGAATCATAACGGCAAGTCCATTCTGAAGAATGGCCGGCCTCAGAACGTGTTTGCCTTTGATACCGGCGCCCGCAACCTGGCCTTTGTCACCGATACCTACGCTTCCGGCGACGCCGCCATTTGGATGATGGGCGTGAACACCTACGGCCAGCTTGGACGGGCCTACACCAACAGCCGCAACACGCCGCTGGACGATGCTGACAAGGCGGAGATCAACAAGGATAAGCCCAGCCAGGTGTACGCTCCCTTTGAGAACCAGCCAGTGGACAGCCGCGGCCTGGTGACCCTGCCCAACGTGACAGGCGTTTCCGTGGGCGACAATCACAGCGTGTTCTACCAGGAG